>DASTWX010000185.1:0-2148 GCA_035765795.1 Pseudolabrys sp.
GGCTTGGATCGCCGGATGCTGGCGGATATCGGCATTACCCGCTCGGATGTGCGCGACGCCTTTTCCGAGCCGTTCTGGCAGGATCCGACCGCGCTGCTCAGCGAGCGCGCCGGTGAGCGCCGCCGCAACCGAAGCCGTGGCGTCCCACAAATCCGCCTGGTGGCGCCTCCGCAAAACGGCTTTCGCCAGCCGCCGACAAACCGGCCTGCGCGTTACGCGCTGTAGGGATTGGCGAAACGGCCGATCCCTCTCATCGGCCGCATGGTCCGCGACCCGCGATATCCCCTCTCGCGGCCGGATCAAGCGCCCGCCGGCCCCTCCGGCGGGCGCCAACTTTTTGAACTGCCGCGCAAAGGGCTTCCGCTAATGCAATTCGCGTCCAGCCAGATATGATGGCTAGGGGCGGCTGGTGGTCCGATCCTAACATTCGCATCCCATTTCGGTGGGCATCTTCTGCGAATGTTAGAATCAAAGGACCACTAGCAAACATAAGTTTCTAGTGGAGCTTTGGATTTGACATTCGCTTCACGAACTCGCTGCTAGGCGGGTCGCGAATGTCAAATCCGCTCCACTAGCGTTCGGGCTGGAGGCAACCGCTGGCATGTGGGCGCGAATCGAGGGGTTGAGCCGACTGGTACTGGCGCTGTCGGCGGCAACGCTGTGTGCTGCACTAGTGGCGGCGGCTCCAGTGTGGGCTCAAGTCGGTTACGACCGGCCGGGGAACGACTATTCTACCTTTACCGTCCGTTCCGGTGATCCAGCGGTTTGCGCCAATCGTTGCGACCGCGACAATCGCTGCCACGCCTGGAGCTTTTCTTATCCGCGCACCAAACACGTTCAAGCTGTTTGTTCCTTGAAGAACAACGTACCACCGCGGCAGGAGGATCAGTGCTGCGTGTCGGGGGTGCGGGGCGCGGGCGTTATCGAGCCGCGTACCGGTCCCATCGAATACTCGATCGATCGGCATGGCGGTGACTATCGTCACTTCGAGGTACCGGCCGATGGCGCCGCCGGCAAAGACTGCCAGGCGGCCTGCGAAAGCGACAAGCGCTGCCGCGCCTGGACCTATGTGCGGCCCGGCTATGGCACGCCAGCCGCGCGCTGTTATTTGAAGTCGCGCATCACCAAGCCGCGCCGCAAGCCCTGCTGCATCTCTGGGGTCGTTCGGTAGAGCGCAGCCCGCAAGCCGCGCCTCTTAATGCACAGCGGTAAAGAAGCGGGAAGGCCGCAACCCGGAGGCCCAGGTCCAAATCGGCTGATGGGCAACGGCGAGATCCCAGGAGCCGAGCAGCGCATCGACTCGGCCGACCAAGTTTTGCACTGGCAGCATCCCGACGCCGCCCTCGCGGACAGGTACGCGGCTATCCGCGGAGTCGTCGCGGTTGTCACCCATCACGAACAGATGCCCGGGCGGGACCGTGACCGCCGGCATGTTGTCCAGCGGCCCATTGGCGAACATCTTGAAAATCTCGTGCCGGTGGCCACCGGGAAGCGTTTCGACGAACTTCTCCGCCGGCGTGCGGGCGCCGTTTTCGGTTTCCACCATGCCGGTGCCGTCCGGCTGTAGGGGAGCCGGCTTTCCATTGATCACGACCTGACCGTCTCGCATGGCGATGCGGTCGCCGGGCAAGCCGATCACCCGCTTGACCCACGTCTGCGAGCGATCGCCGGGCCAGCGGAACACCACCACGTCTCCACGCCGCGGCAAACTTGCGAAGATGCGCGAGCTTTCCGGTAGGTCGATGAAGTTTGGCAGCGAAGCGGTGCCGTAACCATAGGAGAATTTTGTCGCCAGCAATTCGTCGCCGATCATCAATGTCGGCTCCATGGAGCCGGACGGCACATAAAACGGTTCGGCAATGGCCGTTTTTGCGGCGATGACCACCAGCACCACCGCGGCGATTTCGGCGAGCGAGCGCAAGGGGCCGGATTTGCGGGCGGCGCGGGCGGACGACGATGATGACATGACGTGAAATCCCGAGGTTCAATGGCGCGGCGGATTGGTGGGATCTGCGGTCAGGCGGTGCCGCCCACAGTAATCTTATCGATGCGCAGCGACGGCTGCCCGACACCGACCGGCACGCCTTGGCCGTTCTTGCCGCAGGTGCCGATGCCGGGATCGAGCGCGAAGTCGTTTCCGATCATCGA
>DASTWX010000186.1:0-5215 GCA_035765795.1 Pseudolabrys sp.
ACCATTTCCTTCTTCGCCTGGCGCGCCTCGCGCTCGCCCTTCTGCACCATCTGCACGATCTTGCGGAATTCGCCGATCTCGACGCCGGTCTGCGCGGCGAGGTCGTGCACCATGCCGCGGATGTCCTTGATCCGCTCCTTCTCGTGGGCGACGAAATTCTTCCACCCTTTGGCCGAGAGCTTCGACACACGATTGAGCCAGCGCGGGTCGAGCTCCGAGCCCATGTAGTTCCTGAGGAAGTCCTCGCGGGCGACGCCGTAGCTTTCGCCGAGCCGCATCAGCCGGCCTTCGTTGGAGACGAGGCGCTTGTTGATGTCGTAGAGCTGCTCGACCAGCGAATCGATGCGCGCCTGGTTGAGCCGCAGCGACTTCACCTCGGCGATGATCTCTTCCTTCAGCTTGCGGTATTTGCGCTCCTGCGCCGGCGAGAGCGAGGTGTTCTTCAGCCGGTTCTCGATATCCTGCTCCTGCAGGCGGCGCAGGCGCTTGAAGCTGTCGGCAATGTTGTCGAAGGTCTCGACCACCTTCGGCTTGAGCTCGGCCTCGATGGCGGCGAGCGAAAGCGAGCCCTCCATGTCGTCTTCGTCGAAATCGCTCTCGGCGGCGACCTCGCCCGGATCCTTCTCCTCGTCGCCGTCTTCCGGGCCGGGCTTAGCCTTGAAGGGAGTCGCGTTCGGCGGCGCGGCCGGCGGCGCCGCGGTCTGCACGACTTGCAGATGCGGCGCGCCGGGCACCGGCGTGCCGGCGCCGTTCGCCGCCTTGCCGTCGCCCTGCTTGGCGTCCGGCCCCGCATAGGTCGCCTCGAGATCGATGATGTCGCGCAGGAAGACCTTGCCCTCGTTCAACTCGTCGCGCCAGATGATGATGGCCTGGAAGGTCAGCGGGCTTTCGCAAAGGCCGGCGATCATCGCCTCGCGGCCGGCCTCGATGCGCTTGGCGATGGCGATCTCGCCCTCGCGCGAGAGCAGCTCGACCGAGCCCATCTCGCGCAGATACATGCGCACGGGATCGTCGGTGCGCTCGGAAGGCTCCTTCTTCTCGGTGGTGGCGAGCGGCTTGGCGGTGACCTCGACCAGCTCGCCGCCCTCCTCCTCGTCTTCGGATTCCTCGGCCGCTTTCTCGCCTTCCTCGGCGTCGGCGTCCTCGTTCTCGATGACGTTGATGCCCATCTCGCTGAGCATCGCATAGATATCCTCGATCTGATCGGACGACACTTCGCCCGATGGCATGACTTCGTTGATCTGATCGAGAGTCACATAGCCGCGCTTCTTGGCGGCCTTGATCATCTTCTTGACGCCGGCATCGGAGAGGTCGAGCAACGGCAGCGGCGTGTCCGGCGCGCCTTCGGCTTCCTTTTCCGGCGCCTCTTCCTTGACCTGGGCTGCTGTTTTCACCTTGCTCGCCATTTCGTTCTCCTGGACCTTCCTGGTCGCTGCTCCCGCTCGCGCCGGCAAGGCGGGGCGCATGGCCAAAAAGGGCCGCGCCGGCAAGGCGCCGCCCCGAATCAGGCCGTCAGTGTCTCGGAAGCCGTTAAAGCTCCGATTAACCCCGAACAGCGTGGAGATCGACCCACTCTCCCCGCCAGGGCCCGGTTCGCAATGCCTCACCGTCGCCAGACGGCCTTCAATCCACTCACAAGGCGCCGGCGCCGCGGCCGGAAGAAGCGCCGAACCCGTCGATCTGGGCCTCGGTTCCCTCCATCCGCGACAGGCGTTCCTTGACGTCGCAGAGCCGCAAGTAATTGCTCTCGGTATTGTCGCGCCCAAGCGCCAGCTCGGCGTCTTTGAGCTCCTTAATTAGTGAATGCCACTGCCGATGCAAGGCAATGAGCTGGTTCCAGGTGACGAGAACGTCGTCGGGCGCCGCGTCCGGACGCGCGGCCCAGACGGAGCCCGTGGTGATCGCCGCCGATACCCGTTCGATCGAGGGGCCATAGCCCCGGCCGGCAAGTTCCAAGCGCACCGCCTCGGCCTCCTCCGCGGCAGCCTGGGCGGCGAGATCGATCAACGCTGCCTTGAGCCGCTCGGCGTCCGGATGACGGAACTCGAGTGCGCTGAGTTCCTCGAGATGGTCGTGCAGCAGCCAGGGGTGGTTGAGCGCGGCCTGCAGGATGAGCGCCTCGCGCCGCGGCACGGCACCGCCGTGGCTGCGGTGGACGGGACTCGACGCAAGCTGCTGGCTCATCACGACGTAGCGGCCCGGCCTGCCACCAGAGGTACGAATGCCGGGCCGGGCCGCACCGGCGCGCCAAGCGCCCTTGTTCCAATCTGGCCGGCGACCTGAGCCTCGCTCGGGCCCGGGGCCAAAGAACTGCCCAAGCCGCGCGCTGAAATCCTGCCGGTAATATTTGCGCACGGCCTCATCGGCGATGGCGGTGGTCACCGAACGGATGCGCGCTTCGAGCGCCGCGCGCCGCTCCGGGGTGTCGAATGCCTGGCCTTCGGTTTCGCGCGCCCACAACATGGCGGCGAGCGGCCGCGCCGCGCCGATGATTTCGGCGACCGCCTCACCCCCGCCAGCGCGGACCAAGTCGTCCGGGTCCTGCCCTTGCGGCAGCAGCGCGAATTTGAGGCTCTTGCCGGGGGCGAGGCGCGGCAGCGCCAGATCGACCGCACGGAAGGCCGCGCGCACGCCCGCACCGTCGCCGTCGAAGCAAAGCACCGGCTCGTCCGCCATCTTCCACAAAAGGCCGAGTTGATCCTCGGTCAGTGCGGTTCCGAGCGGGGCGACGGTGGCGGCATAGCCGGCGCGCACCATCGCGATCACATCGACATAGCCTTCGACCGCAATGACGGTTGCGCCCTCGTGCGCCGCCTGGCGGGCGGCGGCGATGTTGTAGAGCGTCGCGCCTTTGTGGAAGAGCGGCGTCTCCGGCGAATTGAGGTATTTCGCCGGGACATCCTTCTCCAGCGCGCGACCGCCGAAGGCGATTACCCGGCCGCGGATGTCGGTGATCGGAAATATCACGCGGTCGCGGAAGCGATCATAGGGCACCGGGATATCGTCGCCGGAGACGAGAAGCCCCGCTTCCACCATGTCCTCGACCGGGACGCCCTGCCCGCCGAGATGCTCCTTCAGCGCGAAGCGCTCGGCCGGGGCATAGCCGAGGCGGAATTCGAATTGCGTCGAGGCATCGAGCCCGCGGTCGGCGAGATAGCCGCGCGCCCTGGCGCCGGCGCGTAAGGCAAGCGTCGCCTGAAAGAACTTCGCGGCGAGCTCCATCACTTCATAAAGCGACTTGCGCTTGGCTTCGCGCGCGTCGTCCTCCGGAGACGCTTTCGGCAGCGGCATGCCGGCAAGATGGGCCAGCCGTTCCACCGCCTCCGGGAACGAAACGCCTTCCGTTTCCATGACAAAATTGAAAATCGTGCCGTTCTTGCCGGCGGAAAAGTCGAACCATGCCTGTTTCAGGTCATTCACGTAGAACGACGGGGTCTTCTCTTTGTTGAACGGCGACAACCCTTTCCATTCGCGCCCGGAGCGAATGAGCTTTACGCGCCGGCCCACCACTTCCGAGACCGGAAGGCGAGCCTTCAATTCATCGAGAAATTCCGGCGTAAAGCGCATGTATAGCCTTCGATGGCCTCAGCCGAACTACGCGGCCGGGGCGAATCGCCGTTCTATATTACGCTTTAGAATCCATCCGTGTTTGCGCCCGATCTTTGCAGATTAGTTGGGAAGTAGACCCGCTTTCCGCCTTATCCACAGCACGTGGATGGACAATAACCGCTCAACTCCGCCGCTCGAACACCGGCTTTTCGGGCGGAACATCTTCTTCCTCGCCGCCGCCCTCGGGGATGTTCTCGGCGGCGCGGCGGGTGGCCTCGGAGATCGGATCGAGGCCGTCCGTTTCGTTCGCGCCCATGCCGGGGTCGTGTCGGCCGGTGACTTCGCTGCGCGGCCGGGCACCGATATCCGTACGGCGCACCTCGTCCTCGGTGATAGCGTTGCGATCACTTTCGCCCTGGTCATTCTCGCGCCCTTGTGGCGTCTCCAGGATGCGGCGGTCGCCCTCCGACACGCTACGCTCGTTGGCGAAGCGGCTCTTTTCCGCCGCCGGCTTCCGCTTTTTCTCGACTCGGTCCATGATCCGCTCGCGATTGAATTGCGGTGGTGATGGACAACACCGCCGCGCGCGGAGGGGTTCCGGTCTATTCAGAGATACTCAGCCGGAAAGCTTCGCTTTCACCAGCGCGCTGGCGCGGCCCATATCCATTCGCCCCGCATATTTGCCGCGCAACACGCCGATGACTTTGCCCATGTTCTTCATTCCCGAGGCGCCGGTTTCGGCAATGGCGGCCTCGATCGCAGCCTTCATCTCCTCCTCCGACATTTGCTTGGGCAAATAGCCGGATATGATCGCGATCTCTTCCTGCTCTTGATTGGCGAGGTCCGCGCGGCCGCCCTTTTTATAGAGCTCCACCGACTCCTGCCGCTGCTTGATCATCTTTTGCAGCACGCCCAAGACCTCGGCGTCGCCGAGCGCCGGCTTGCCGGCCCCGCGCGCTTCGATATCGGCGTTCTTCAGGGTCGAGTTCACGAGCCGCAGGGTGGACACCGCGCGTTCGTTCTTGGCTTTCATGGCCTCTTTCAGATCGTTGTTGATGTCGTCGCGCAGCACGGGGTCCTCGTCTCATGTTCATTGTTGCAAGGGGCGAAGACCCCTTGCTTCGCCTCCTATAATACGCAACTAAGAGCCCATGACCCAAACACAAGCGAGTTCGGCCGGGATTTGGGCGGAGCCCAAACCCACGGCGGTTTTGGTGCTGGCCGACGGAACCGTGTTGGAAGGGCGCGGGCTCGGGGCCACGGGCCAAGCCGTCGGCGAGGTGTGCTTCAACACGGCCATGACCGGCTACGAAGAAGTGCTCACCGATCCCTCCTATGCCGGGCAGATCATCACCTTTACTTTTCCCCACATCGGCAATGTCGGCGCCAACGACGAGGACATCGAGAGCGTGAACCTCGCCGCGCGGCCGGGCGCCTGCGGTGTCATCCTGCACACCGCCATCACACAGCCCTCGAACTACCGCGCCAAGCGCCATCTCGACGATTGGCTGCGCGCACGCGATATCGTCGGCCTTGCCGGCATTGACACCCGCGCACTGACGGCGCTGATCCGCGAGCACGGCTATGTCAACGCGGTGATCGCGCACGCGCCGGATGGAAAGTTCGATCTCGCCGGGTTGAAGAAAGAAGCGCGCGAGTGGCCGGG
>DASTWX010000187.1:0-2628 GCA_035765795.1 Pseudolabrys sp.
TCGGCGGCTTCCGACGCAAGATGTTCGCGCAGGATCGCGAGCGCGGAGATGACCTCCGGCCGACGTTTCGCGTCCTCAGGATACACGGCGTAAGCGGGATAAATGAAACTTGGCGCGTGCTCGATCAGCTCCATCCGGCCATCCGCGATGAACGGCATCACCATGCCATACCGGAAATATCCGGAGCCGCCCGCTCGCAAGAGATAGGCCAGCCCGAGAGGACCGAAGCCGACTGAGGTGCCGGGCTCGCCAAAGGAGGCCGAGTGCGCGCCATGCTGCGCCGAAAAGGCCGGTCCCCAGTCCACATAGACATATTCCGCCGGTGGTCCCCGATGGGAGCCGGGCGACCCGCCGCGCGCAACCGCCCGAACGAGAACAAGCCGTTCCTCGATCAACGGTTCGACTTCGAAGCCCGGCAGAAGCTGCGGTGAATAGAGTAGTGCGACGTCGAGCGTTCCGGTCCTGAGTTCCTCCACGAGCTGATCGGGAACGCCAACATGGGCGCGCACCGCAAGCTGCGGCTCGCCCGCTCTAATCCCCGCCATCCATTCGACCAGAAGCGGGTTCCACAGGCTGAGTTCGGCGGCGATGCTGACCACGCCGGTCTTGCCGGATGGCACGGCGAGTTGCTGACGGGCCCGCTCCCAGACTTGCACGAACATCTGAGCGAACCGCTCGAACTCCACTCCCGCCGAAGTGAGCCTCGCACCGTTGCGGTTGCGGACGAAGAGACGGCGGCCGAGTTCCTCCTCGAGAGTGCGGATACGTGCGCTCACCGTCGTCTGCGTCACGTGCAGTCGCTCGGCTGCCTTCAGGAAGCTGCCCGTATGGACGATCTCCAGGAAGGTACGAGCACGATCGATGTCCATGCCGATCCTTAGTGCAATTTCTTTGCATTAATACTGCACTTAATTCCGTTTGTCTTCTTCAATGTGAAAGCTACCCTTTCCGCGCTCTCGCTCGCGGCTCAATGAGCCGCACGACATCCGCAGGATGCAATCGTCACCGATGCCTGATCCGGCGAGTGCAGGAGAAAGAAATGCCTGACAATACGGCCACAACCGGTGCAGCGCCCCACGGGAACGGACGTCCTCCCTTCTTCACCCGGTGGCTATCCTCAACCAACCACAAGGACATCGGAACGCTCTATCTCTGTTTCGCGATGATCGCGGGAGTATTGGGCACGGGACTTTCCGTCGCCATGCGCATGGAGCTTCAGGAACCAGGACTGCAATTCTTCGCCAATCCTTCGACCTACAACGTCTTGGTCACGTCCCACGGGCTGGTGATGATCTTCTTTGTCATCATGCCGGCGCTGATCGGCGGCTTCGGGAACTGGCTCGTTCCGCTCATGATCGGCGCGCCGGACATGGCTTTCCCGCGCATGAACAATATTTCCTTCTGGCTGCTTGTCGCTTCCTTCCTGCTGTTCCTGATTTCGCTTTTCGTCCCGGGCGCTGCCGGCTCGGACGGCCATAGCGGCGGCTGGACGCTCTATCCGCCCTACTCCACCGTCGGCCAGCCCGGCCCCGCCGTCGATCTGGTGATCTTCTCGATCCATCTGTCAGGCGCCGCATCGGTGCTCGGGGCGATCAATTTCATCACGACCATCTTCAACATGCGCGCGCCCGGCATGACGCTTTTCAAGATGCCGCTCTTCGCGTGGTCGATGCTGGTGGACGCCTTCATGCTGCTTTTCGCTCTGCCGGTTCTGGCGGGCGCCGTCACCATGCTGCTTACCGACAGGAATTTCGGCACGACATTCTTCGAGCCCGCTGGCGGCGGCGATCCGATCCTCTACCAGCACCTTTTCTGGTTCTTCGGCCATCCGGAGGTCTACATCATGATCCTTCCCGCGTTCGGCATCGTCAGCCATGTCATCTCCACCTTCTCGAAGAAGCCCATCTTCGGCTATCTCGGCATGGTGTGGGCGATGGTGGCCATCGGCGCGATCGGCTTCGTCGTCTGGGCCCATCATATGTACACGACCGGGGTATCGCTCGACACGCAGCGCTATTTTGCCTTCGCCTCGATGGTCATCGCCGTGCCGACGGGCATCAAGGTCTTCTCCTGGCTGGCGACGATGTGGGGCGGATCAATCACCTTCCGCGTACCGATGCTGTGGGCGACAGGCTTCGTGCTGCTCTTCACCATCGGCGGCGTGACCGGCGTTGTGTTGGCCAATCCCGGCATCGACCACTCGCTCCAGGATACATACTACGTCGTGGCGCACTTCCACTACGTGCTCTCGCTTGGCGCCGCCTTCGCCATCTTCGCTGGCTTTTATTTCTGGTTCCCGAAGATGACCGGCTATCTGATGAACGAGAATCTCGGCCGGCTGCATTTCTGGCTGACTTTCGTCGGCGTCAATCTGGTCTTTTTCCCGCAGCACTTTCTCGGCCTTGCCGGCATGCCGCGCCGCTATGCCGATTACCCGGACGCCTTCGCCGGCTGGAACATGATCTCGTCGATTGGCTCCTACATCTCGGCGGTAGGGCTGGCGGTGTTCTTCATCGCGGTAGCCGAGGCGTTCTTCCGCAAGCGGCAGGCCGGAGCGAACCCGTGGGGCGTCGGCGCGACAACGCTGGAGTGGACCCTGACGTCGCCGCCTCCGTTTCATCAGTTCAA
>DASTWX010000188.1:0-5455 GCA_035765795.1 Pseudolabrys sp.
TACCGCCGCCCCTCATACAAATCACGGCCACGCACCAGCGCGCGGATTTTACCATCGGCGATGCCGCGCTTGAGCATCCAGAACCCGCAGTCGGGATGGATGTATTTTACCCGGCCCGCGCCCAGAATCTTGTCGGCTCGCTCGATCGCCCGCGCGATCGAATCCGCCGACTCGATGACCGTCTGCTTGATGTCGACAACGCCAAGGCCGAAGCCGATCTCGGGACGCAGTTCCTTGAACACCTCGAGTTCTTGCGGCGGGCGGTGCGCGTTTTCCATGACGATGTGATCGACATGCAGCGCGTTTAGATAACTGATGAGCTGTCCCCAACCGCCGTGTTGGATCGTCTGGCCACCGTAATTGCCGAAGCAGAGGTGCACCGCGGGCGTGGTCGGGATCGCGCGCAGTACGCGGTTGATCGCTTCCGCCGCCCACTCCCACTCTTCCGGATGGCCGGGCAGGTTGGCCTCATCCACTTGGATGACCGCCGCGTCGATGTGCTTCACCTGCTCGGCGAGCACATCGGCGATCGCCAGCGCGAGCTTCGCCGGATCGCGGTAATGCACGTCCAGCAGCATCTTGGCGAGCATATGCGGTCCGGTCAGCGTGAACTTGAGCGGCCGGGCGGCGAGGCGCTTCGCGCGCGTGCAGGCCGACGGCAGGTCGAGCGAGCCGGGGCCGATCGGGCCGTCGACAACGCCAGGAGGCTTGGCGCGGAATTCCAGGCCCGGGGTCTTCTTGAATTCCAGCCACTCCGCCAAGCCCACCTCACGCCGCACGCCCGCAAGCGGCCGGACGAAGTACTCGATCATCCCGTTGGTCTCGGGATGATTGACGTCGAAGCGGTAGAGCTCGCCGTCACAAACAAGGTCAATGCCGGCCTGTTCCTGGGTGTCGATGACGACGCGGGTCGCGTCCAGCACGGCCTGCTCGGAAGGCAATGCCACCAGCCAGTCGGGCACCGGATAGGAGCCGACGGTTGTGGTTTGAATACGGCCACTGGCCTTGGCTGCGTTCATGGATGAGAGCTTCTCGTTCGTTGTCCGAGCGCCGATTATGTAGCCGTACAGTTACAAGGAGACCAAAGTCAAACCGGCGCCGGTGCTTTTGAGGCCATGCGCGCGCCTTCAACGAGCGCCGCGAACTTTGCCCACACGATGCTTTCGTGAATTTCGTCATTGCCGGCGAAGCTGGCGAAGCCGCAATCGGTGCCCGCGATCACGCGCTCGCGTCCGAAAGCGTCGATCCAACGGCCCAGCCTTTGGGCAATCAGCTCGGGATGCTCGACCATTACATTGGACTGCGTGATCATTCCGGGGATCATCACCACGTCCTCGGGCAATTTGGCATCGCGCCACACCGTCCACTCGTGCTCGTGGCGCGGGTTGGCGGCTTCGAACGAAAAACCGCCCACATTGAGCCGGCCCAGGATATCGACGATGTGCTTGACTTCGATGTCGTGCACCCGCGGCCCGAAATTTATGCCGTAGCAAGTGTGGAAGCGGACCTTCTCCTTGGGAATGCCGCGCAGCGCATGGTTGATGGCGTCTACCCGGAGCGCAATCCACTTGCGGCAGGCTTCGATGCTGAGCTCGGGGTGCGTGACGTAATACGTGACGAGGTGCGGATCATCCACCTGCAGCAGGAAGCCGCCGTCGGTAATGGCGCGATATTCCTCGGCGATGGCCTCGGCGAGCGCGAAAACGTACTCTTCCTCACTCTTGTAGAAGGAGTTGCGATTCCAGTCTTCGATGCTGGTCGGCGAGGTCGACGGTATGAACGCGCCGGAAACTTTCATCCCGGCTAGCGCCGCTTTCAAATTGTCGACGTCGGTCTTGACACGATACGCGCCGGTATAGGTCACCGGACCGGTGCAGACGAAGTGCTTGTGCCGCGTGTGTACGTTGGCAAGCTGCGGCGCGTAAAAGCCGGGAAAATCCTTCACTTCGCGCGAGCCGGCCCAGGGGCTCTGATTGCGCTCGATCGGGTCGGGCTCAAAACCGCCGAGCCGCTCGTTCATGTAGGTGATGAAGCTCGGCTTGCTCATCTCCCCGTCCGCGACGATGTCGATGCCGATCTCGAGCTGCTTTTTGACAATATCAGCGACCGCGCGGCGCACGCGCGCGTCATAGACGGACTGATCGATCGGCTCGCCTTTTTGGCGTGCCACATTCATGGCCTGCAAGTCTGCCGGGCGCGGTAAGCTCCCGACATGCGTGGTCAAAATCCGGCAGATACCGGGAGCCATGATTTCGTCCTCCATTTTGGTTATTGCGCGAGACCATAAACCGCCCGTTTGCTTGCGTGAACCCACGCCAGTCCTTATATTGTTCTTTCGAAGCCGCTCGTTTTCGGTGCGCCGAAAGCGGGGCTTTTTGCCTTTATGGGGCAAGCTGATGTCCAACAACAACCGCGACGGGCATATTCGTCTCACCTCGCATCCCGGCCATCATGTGCCCGGCCGTTATCCGCTCAAGTGGGGTGCACCGAGCGCACGTGAGCGCGGGCCGATCATCGGCACGGTTGCTTCGGGCGGTGATCGCAACGCAATCGGTGCGCACGGCGGCTCCTATGCGCTCTACCGCGCGCTCGCCGTCTCGTCCGGCACGCTCAACCCGCTCGTGCGGCCGGACCTCACCAATACCGCGCCGGCCGTTGAAATCGGACCCCACTCGCAATGGAACGAGCCGGCGCGCATCGTGTCGCTCGATCCCTGGGGTCACCGCGTCGGTGAAGACTTCCGCGCCGAAATCGCCGAAGGGCTCGATATCCGCCCGACTATCGCCGTTACCAAAGCACGGCTGAGCGTTCCGGAATTCGCCGCCGGCGGCTGGGGCGTGCGCGTCGATGGCGAGATCGTGCGGCCGGGCGGCGAAATCGCCGTGACCAAGGCGGCAATCGATCCGGTGTGGCACCTGCCAGGTATTGCCGATCGATTCGGTATCGATGAAGACAGGCTGCGCCGCACCCTGTTCGAGCAGACCGGCGGCATGTATCCCGAATTGGTGACACGGCCGGACCTCACCGTGTTCCTGCCGCCAATCGGCGGCACCACCGTCTACATCTTCGGCGATCCGGCGGCGGTCCCCGACCGCAAACGCGCCCTCACCTGCCGCGTGCATGACGAATGCAACGGCTCCGACGTGTTCGGCTCCGACATCTGTACCTGCCGCCCATATCTCGTCCACGGGATTGCCGAATGCGTAAAGCAGGCGCAGGACGGCGGCGCAGGTCTGATCGTTTACAACCGCAAGGAAGGCCGCGCTCTCGGCGAGGTGACCAAGTTCCTGGTCTACAACGCGCGCAAACGGCAGGAGGGCGGCGATCAAGCCGCGACTTATTTCGAGCGCACCGAATGCGTTGCCGGCGTGCAGGATGCGCGGTTTCAGCAATTGATGCCGGACGTGCTCCACTGGCTCGGCATCACGCGCATCGATCGCTTCGTGTCGATGTCTGACATGAAGTACGATGCGATTGTCGGCTCCGGTATCGATCTCGGTGAACGGGTGCCGATTCCGCCCGCGCTCGTGCCGCCGGATGCGCAAGTCGAGATCGAAGCCAAGAAAGCCGCCGGTTATTACACTACCGGGGCAATTGCCGACGCGGCCGGGCTCAAAGCGGTGCTTGGCCGCAAGCTCAACGAGATTTAACCATCGCCACGTCGGCGCATAGCCTCGATGGTCGCGCGGCGGCGTTGTCGCTGCTATCCGCCAATGCTGTGCGCGAGCGTGCGCGGGAAATGCTCGAACTCGGGCTCGCCGGCGAGCTGCCGCATTTCCGCATCGATCTCGATCGGCTGGCGCCGCTTTCGGATTATGTCGCTCATGTGGTCCGCGACAATTATCCGAACCTTGACGTCCCGCTGCATGCGCGCTGGCGGCATTTCGTCGTCCGCGGCTGGAATCTCTGGGAAGAGATTGCGCAACGCACAGCCTGGCGAGGCCCAGCGGAACGCGTCCGCGCGGAATTCGACCTCGCCGTTGTTTCCGTTCTGCTTGATGCCGGCGCCGGAACCGATTGGCGATACAATGATGCCTCGATAGGCGCGACGCTTGGCCGCTCGGAGGGCCTGGCGCTCGCCAGCTTGCGCATGTTCGAGCGCGGCGTGTTTTCGTCCGATTCGCGCGACCCGCTACGCGCGGACGCCGCGCGGCTGGCGACGATAACCGCCGGCGATCTCGCGGCCGGGTTTGCCGTCGATGAGCACAATCCATTGACCGGACTCGAAGGCCGCGCAGCGCTGCTGGCGCGGCTCGGCCACCATATGCGCGACAACACACATATCTTCGCCACGCGCGACACCGCACGCGCAGGCGGCTTGTTCGATCATCTGGCCGATACCGCGACAGACGGAGAGTTAACGGCGCCGGCCATCTTGCACGCACTACTCGTTCACTTGGGGCCGATCTGGCCGGACCGGCTCACGCTCGGCCGCATCCCGCTCGGCGACACCTGGCGCCATCGCGCGATCGAGCGAGCCGATGCGAGTGACGGACTCGTGCCGCTGCACAAGCTGCCGCAATGGCTCAGCTACTCGCTTATCGAGCCGCTGCGGACCGCGGGCTTGCGCGTGGGCGACATCGACGGCCTTACCGGCTTGGCCGAATACCGCAACGGCGGCTTGTTCGTCGACGGCGGCGTGATCGCTCCCCGCGATCCGGCGCAAACCACGCGCGCTCATTCCGTCGACGCGGAATTCGTGGTGGAATGGCGGGCGCTCACGGTGGCGTTGCTGGATCGATTGGCGCGGCTGGTTCGGGAGCATCTGGGCATCTCTGCGCAAGAGTTTCCGCTTGGCGCGCTGCTCGAAGGGGGCACCTGGGCGGCGGGGCGAAAGATTGCGAAGGAGAAGCGTTCAGACGGCCGTCCGCCGTTTCGAATCGTCAGCGACGGGACCGTTTTTTGAGTTGAGAGACATAACATGCAGGGCGTCACCGTCGTCGATCACCCGCTGGTGCAGCACAAGTTGACGTTGCTGCGCGACAAGAACCGCTCGACGAAAGTTTTTCGAGAGTTATTCAACGAGGTCGGCGCCCTGCTCTGCTACGAGGCGACCCGCGACCTGCCGCTGGAGACGATCGAATTGGAGACACCGCTCGCCGCCATGAAATCCCCGGTGTTGGCCGGCAAGAAGCTGGTGCTGGCCCCCGTCGGCCGCGCCGGCACAGGCTTCCTCGATGGTATTCTCAATCTCGTGCCGTCCGCGCGCGTCGCCCATATTGGCCTCTATCGTGAGCCGCGCACGCTCGTCGCCGTTGAATATTATTTCAAGGCGCCTGACGAAATGGCGGAGCGGCTGACGCTGGTGCTGCATCCGATGCTCGCGACAGGCAACTCGGCGGTAGCGGCCGTGGACCGGCTGAAGGAAAGCGGCGCGCGGCAGGTGCGCATCGTTTGCTTATTGGCGACCCCGCTAGCTCTGGAGAGGGTGCGCGGCGAGCATCCCGACGTGTCG
>DASTWX010000189.1:0-10610 GCA_035765795.1 Pseudolabrys sp.
CAGGACATTCCTACTCTCCGACATATAACGTAACGCGGGCAGCATTTGCGCACCCACTACTTGCTACATGTAAATGCACGTTTGAAAGCCGCTTCGATCACCGCCGCCGCATCATCGCTCGTGGAATGTGTCTGCGTCCGATAAGTTAATACTGTCGAAAGCAAAAAATCTGGGGTAGCAGGCGTATCCTTCACGCAAATTGCTTCGGAGTGAACTAACAGGGCAAACATCCCTTCCAATACTCCTCGACAATAGTCATCGATTCTCTCACCAACTTTGACCATTTTCCCGTTCTCATCCCTCCCCATAACAATCATTTTTTGCCCGCACTCCTTTAGGACGGCATCTAACGAGATCTGGGCTGACGCTTGCGTCGTAAATGGAATCATTTGTCCGAGTAAAACGAACGTCAGAATTAAGGATTTTTTCATTTGCCCCTCCCACTTGCCCCTGGCGCATCATACCGCCTCATTCTTCCTCACCAATAATGAGAGTACGGGCGAGGGTACGGCCTTTTCGACTTGCAAGTATGCGCTATATTCGCCAGACACTTAGCTGCCCACTGGGAAAATGGCCAGGGGCACCATTCCAGAAGAGGTCCGGACCGAGCGCCGACGGCTCCGTCACTCGAGGTGATCGATTTCATGACGGCACCGGATTTCGGCGCGTCAGACGCCTACGAGGATATTCGTTCCGCCGTCCGCGCCTTGTGCGAACGTTTCCCCGGCGAATATTGGCGCGAGCACGATCGCAGGCGTACCTACCCCAAGGAATTCGTCGCGGCTCTGACCGAATCCGGCTTCCTCGCTGCGCTCATCCCGGAGGAATACGGCGGCAGTGGGCTGACCATGAGCGCCGCGGTCGCCATCATGGAGGAGATCCAAGCTTCGGGCTGCAACGGCGCGGCCTGCCATGCGCAGATGTACACGATGGGCACGTTGCTGCGGCACGGCGGCGCCGAACAGAAGCAGCGCTATTTGCCGGAGATCGCCCGCGGGACTTTGCGCCTGCAAGCCTTCGGCGTGACCGAGCCCACCTCCGGCACCGATACGCTGAGTTTGCGCACGACCGCCGTGCGCGAGGGCGGCCATTATGTGGTCAACGGCCAGAAGATTTGGACCTCGCGCGTCGAACATTCCGACTTGATGCTGTTGCTGGCGCGCACAACGCCGCGCGATCGGGTTGAAAAGCGCAGCGACGGCCTCTCGGTGCTCATCGTCGATCTACGCGAGGCGAAGGGCCATGGTTTTGCCATCCGCCCGATCCGCACTATGATGAATCACGCGACCACCGAAGTCTTCTTCGATAATCTCAAAGTACCGGCGGAAAATCTGATTGGCGTCGAAGGCAAGGGCTTCCGTTACATTCTCTCCGGCATGAACGCCGAACGCATCCTGATCGCCTCTGAATGCATCGGTGACGCCAAATGGTTCATCGGCAAGGCGGCGGACTATTCCAAGCAGCGCGTGCTGTTCGGCCGGCCGATCGGCCAGAACCAGGGTATCCAGTTTCCCATCGCGCGCGCCTATGCGCAGATGCGCGCGGCCGAGCTGATGGTGCACAAGGCGGCGGAATTATACGAGCGGGGCCACGACTGCGGCGCAGAAGCCAATATGGCCAAGCTGCTGGCGGCGGACGCCTCATGGGCCGCCGCCGACGTGTGCGTGCAGACGCATGGCGGCTTCGGTTTCGCCGAGGAATTCGACATCGAGCGTAAATTCCGCGAGACGCGGCTTTATCAGGTGGCGCCTATCTCGACCAACCTGATCCTGTCCTACCTTGCCGAGCACGTGCTTGATTTGCCGCGGTCGTATTGATGAGGATTTTGCCGCGCGTCGTCCGTTCGGGTGATCCCGTGCCTTATGTGACCAAGCCAGCACTTAGAGCATTTTCCGTTCGAGTTGAATGCACGGATCATCCGCTCATTCCCGCGAAAGCGGGAATCTAGGACCAATTGAGCCTTCAGTGGGTTACTCCTGGGTCCACGCTTCCGCGGGGACGAGCGGGCTTGGAGCACCGATTCAACTTGGCCGACATTGCTCTAAGTGTCTCATCATGGCCCTATTGCCGAAATGTATCGGTTTTGATACATTCATTTCATGAAGCCCATTTCGTTCCTCGGGGGCAGTCGGGACGCGATCCGAGACTTTCCCGACGGCCCGCGCCACCGGGCTGGCGTTGAACTTCGCGCGGTCCAGAACGGATTGGAGCCGAACGATTGGAAGCCAATGAAGACGGTCGGCCCGAGCGTTCGGGAAATTAGAATTAGGGATGCCATGGGAGCGTTCCGGATCATCTATCTGTCGACGTTGCCGGATCGGGTCCTCGTTCTCCATGCGTTTCGGAAGAAGACACAACAAACAGCGCGACGGGATATCGATCTAGCCGCCCGACGGCTCAGAGAGTGGAAAGCACAACAATGAATGTCGAGACCTTCGATAGCGTTTTTGACGCTCTGGCGGATACGTCGGCGGAAGCAGCCAATATGACCGCCCGCGCGGATCTGTTGCTCGCCATCCGCGAGCGAGTGAGGGCATGGGGCCTCACCCAGGAAGAGGCGGCTGCGCGTCTCGGGTTAACGCGGCCACGCCTCAACGATCTGATGCGGGGCAAACTCGAGAAGTTCTCGCTGGACGCCCTCGTCAATATCGCAGCGGCCGCCGGTTTCAAGCTGCACATCGAGCTTCAGGAGGTGAAAGCAGCCTGACATTACGGACGCACGCAATGGCGACCGATAGATCGAAGCGCATCCTTTTTTGCGGCAGTCCACGGAATTGCAGAGGACCGTGAAACGGCAATCTCCACTTCTTCCTATGTCCATGGTCGCTAAGACTTTTGTTTTTGCGCGTCAAAGTCGCTCGACGTGCCCGGCAATCAACGACGTGAATCGGTTGGGCCAGAATATTCGTGAGGGCATAAGCCTATCTGGATTCCATCTTTTCCCGGCGCGCATGCACCTCCGACGGCGATAGAGATTGCTTGCGCTGCTGGGCGACCACTTCAGCCGTGACCGGCCTCGTCTGCGACGCCTTAGATCTATTTCCCCAGGAGTCGCGGACGAAGTTGACGACGGCGGCGATCTCGGCGTCCGATAGATGATTGAAGGCGGGCATGCTGCCGTTGTACGACTGGCCTTCCACGGTAATCGGGCTGCTGATGCCGTTGAGTACGACCAGCACCGGAAAGACCTGATCTTTGAACAGGTCGGAATTGCCGGCCAAAGGCGGGAAATAGCCGGGCTGTCCCTTGCCCTCGGCGCCGTGGCACGTTGCGCAGCTTTGTTGATACACGGTTTTGCCGCCGACTTTGGCCGCCTGGGCCGCGGGTTTCGCCGGCGGTGGGTTCGGGCCGAGGTACGTCGTCAGATATTGCAGGATCTCGCTCTTCTCCTGGTCACTGACTTCAAGCCCATAGTCCTGCATGCTGGCGAGCACCGATGTCCACTGCGCGGGGAGAAGGCCCTTCGCGTCCACCACATATTGCAGGTCATGGCAGGTCTGGCACTTGGCGTAGACCAAGTTTGCTCCCGGCCCTTCGGGAATTTGGATGCCGGCGCCCGAGGCGGCCGTGGCGCCGGCAACGAACAGCAGTGTGGAGCCCAGCAGACTGAGCTTGGCAGCCATCGGCATCACGCCACCTTGAATTGCACCCGGTCGACGCCGTGCCAATCCCAGCCGCCCGGGTTCCAGGTGCTGAGCCCGTTCAACGGCTGCGAGCGGCCCCAGGCGTCGATGGCGCGCACCCAGACCTCATGCGTGCCCGGATCGAGCTTCACCTGCTTTTGCCAATGATGCCAAGCGTAAGGGCCGTCGGATTTATCCATCTCCGTTTGCTGCCAGGACTTGCCCTGATCCAAGGAAACCCGGACTTCTGTCAGTGGCACCACGCCGTCGTTCCAAGCCACGCCCTTCAAGTCTACCTGGCCCGCTTTCACCGTCTGCCCGAGCAGCGGCGCGAACACCACGCTCATGATCGCAAAGCCGTAGGTGGGATTGCTGTTCTCGCGCGTTAGGTCCTGGGTCGTGAATTTGCCCGGCTCGACCGGCATAATCGGCATCCGGTAGGTTTTCTGCATGATGGCGCTGGGGGTGGGTTCGTCCATCAGCATCAGATCGGTGACCCACTTCACGTTCATGTTGCCGTAGTAGCCGGGGATGATCAGGCGTACCGGCCCGCCGTGAATGGTGGGGATCGGCTTGCCGTTCATGCGCACGGCCAGAATGGCGTCGTCGAGCTGCGGCGCGGCCAAGTGAACGCTCTTTATCATGTCTGCGCCGCCCTTGACCGGCGGCACGTCTTTGCCGTTGGCGGTGAGGAATTTCACGCTATCGGCGGGGCTGAGATCGAGGCTCTTCAGCAACGCTTTCAGCGGTACGCCTTCCCAGGTCAGGTTGGCCATGCCGCCGTGCTTCCAGCCCGAGCCGGGCGTCTTCGCCTTGGCCCAATAATACGAGCGTCCGTTGCCGGCGCACTGCATCACCGAAATCCGCTTCACGTGGTCCATTTGTTCGAGGTCGGTGACCTTGACGATCTTCGGCCGTTGCACCAGACCGGAGATCAGAATGGACCAGTTCTGCACCGTCTCGCGATCCGCCGGCGCCGTGGTGGCCATCCATTTGCCGGCGCCATCGACCGGGAAATGGGTCCGGTTGTAGAGAATCCCCGGCGGGGTGAACTGATGCTCGCGCAGCATGTCCAGGGGCGTTTCCATGACCCCGAGCTTGGCATTGTGCACGATCATTTTCGGGCTCTTGCCGACAATGATTTCGGGCGCGCTCGGCTTTGCGGGCGGCGCGCTCGGCTTTCCCGCCGCCTGTGCGAACGCCATCGCTCCCGGCGAGGCGGCAAGCCCGGCGGCGGCGCCGGCTGTGCCGGCTACCTTCAGGAGCGTGCGGCGATCGATGTGTGCGTGGTCACGGGTATTCACGTTCTCCTCCTCCACTCTGGGCGCCTGAAAACTGCCTGCTCCCCCGCAAGCGTAGAGCGCCACGGCCGGCTCAGCAAGGCGGGGCTAGTGCTTCCGCGGTGCGTAGCGGAGTGCCGCTGGACGCTGCGTCCTGAACGGGGCTTCGCGAAGCGAAGCTTTCGAACGATGCGGCCCGAGTGATCGGCGCTGTTCGCAATTTCGTCCCGATCGGGGATCAGTTATCTTGCGGGGCAACGGCATCAAACATTAAGTACCGCCAATGAGCGTCGCTTTGACCATGTCCCGCAAGGACGCAACGGTTGCCGCTGCGGGTATCGTGGCGGTGATCGGGTTATTGACGATCGCCGGATTCTTCTTCTTTCAATATGGCCTCGGCCTGCCGCCTTGCCCGCTCTGCCTTGATCAGCGCAAAGCCTTCTATGTCGCGGTGCCGCTGGCCGCCCTGTTGTGGGTCGGCGCCGGCCAGGGTGCCTCGCGCAAGGTGTTGATCGCGGGCTTCCTGGTGATAGCCGCGGTCATGCTCTGGAACACCGGGCTCGCCGGCTATCACGCGGGAGTCCAATGGAAGTTTTGGCCTGGGCCGCAGGATTGCAGCGGCCCGATCAATAATTTCGGCTCGGCCGCGAACCTGATGAATCAGCTTCAGCACATCAGCATCGTGCGCTGCGATCAGGCGGCGTGGCGTTTCCTCGGACTGTCACTCGCCGGGTGGGATATGGTGGTCTCGTTGTTCCTCGCCCTGGTGTCGCTATGGGGTGCCAAGGCTGCCTTTGGGCGGCCGGCCAAATGATTTTCCTACCCGAACTGCCTGCTTGTCGCCGGTTCTCGGCGCTTCCATAATTCCGAACCGTCCCTTATTCCCGAAGAGGCAAAATGGAAGTCCTGATCATCGGCGCCGGCATCGGCGGCCTGACCCTCGGTCTGATGCTGCACCGCGCCGGGACAGCGTGCCGTATTTTCGAGAGCGCGCTGGAAATCAAGGCGGTCGGTGTCGGCATCAATATCCTGCCCCACGCCTCGCGTGAATTATGCGCGCTGGGCCTCGAACAGGCGCTGGCCGATGTGGCAGTGACCACGCGCGAGTATTGTTTCTACAACCGCTTCGGCCAGTTCATCTACAGCGAGCCGGCCGGGCGCTTCGCCGGCTACGACGTGCCGCAATTCTCGATCCACCGCGGCGATCTGCAAATGGTGCTGCTCGATGCCTTCAAGGCACGCGCTGGTGCGGACAAGGTGGTCACCGGCTGGCGCTGCACGAGGGTCGAGACCGAGCCTGAGGGAGCCGTCGCCTATTTCGAGGACGCGGCAACCGGGGAAACCCTGCCGCCGCAGCGCGGGACAGTGGCGGTCTCCTGCGAGGGTATCCACTCGACTTTGCGCAAGCAGCTTTATCCCAATGAAGGGCCGCCGAAATATTCCGGCATCAATATGTGGCGCGGTGTCACCCGCTGGCAGCCGATGCTCTCCGGCGCCAGCATGGTGCGCGTCGGCTGGCACCATCCGGCCAAGCTGCTGATCTATCCGATCCGCAATAATGTCGATGCCGAAGGCCGGCAGTTGGTGAACTGGGTAGTGGATATCGAAACGCCGCAATACCAGGCGCGCGACTGGAACCGGCGCGGCCGGCTCGAGGATTTCATCCATGTAATGGAGGATTGGACCTTCGATTGGCTGGACGTGCCGGCCTTTATCCGCGCCTCGGACGTGGTCCTGGAATATCCAATGGTTGACCAGGACCCGCTGCCGCGCTGGAGCTTCGGACGCCTCACGTTGCTCGGCGATGCGGCCCATCCGATGTATCCGCGCGGCGCTAACGGGGCGGCGCAGGCCATTCTGGATTGCCGCGCGCTTGCCGATGCGCTGGCGACGAATGCCGATCCGGCCGCTGCGCTGAATGCGTACGAGGACAAGCGCCGGCCAGCGACGAGCGCGGTCGTGCTGGCCAACCGCAGCGCGCCGCCCGATGCCATCCTGCACGAAGTTTATCGTCGAACCGGCGACAAGCCGTTCCGCCATATCGACGATGTGATCAGCCGCGAAGAACTCGCAGCGTTGTCGGAGAGCTACAAGCGGGTGGCCGGCTACGACAAAGAGCGGCTGAAGGCGAGCGCTTGAGGCGGGTGGCGGCACCAAATGATAACGACCACGACTGGGATCAATGCGCGTACATCCGGCGACATCTTCCTATCGTGGTCGTCCACCGCCGGCGGGGGAAACCGGCGGAAACGTGTGACGGAGCCCATCAAGGCTCGACGTAACGTCACCGTCCGGACGGATATAGGTAAGTTTCGTTTGGGTTCAAGTGTGAAAGCAACCGCATGACCGCCGCCAAGGGCGTTTACACCGGCGCTGCGCGGTTCCTGCATTGGTTGATCCTCGTGCTGCTCATCGCGCAGTTCATCTTTGCCTGGACGATGCCGCACATCGGCGGCAATACGCCGGTGACGACATTGATAAGTCTCCATTTCACGTTCGGCATCATTATTCTCTTTGTCGCGGTGATCAGGCTTGCGTGGCGGGCAACTCATCCCGAGCCTGAGCCCGAAGACGGGTTGCCGCCGTGGCAGGTCGCCACTGCCCGCGTCATCCACTGCCTTCTTTATCTTCTGTTGCTCGTGATCCCGATCCTAGGCTGGATCAACGCTTCCTGGCGCGACATGCCGATCTTCATGTTCGGCCGCGAATTACCGAAACTGGTCGGTCCCCGTGAGGCGGGCTGGGGCTGGAGCGGTGAAGTCCACGCGCTGCTGGCGACGTATATCTTGCTGGGACTTGTCGGTATTCACGTCGTCGCCGCGCTCTATCATTACCTCATTCGCCGCGACGGGGTGCTACAACGCATGCTGCCGGGGACGTGATCGGGTGCGGTGGTCTCTGACTCGTCATGCGCGGGCTTGACCCGCCTGCGGGCCGAAGCACCTTCTCTGTGGTTCAACCAGCGAACCCTTCGGCGGGCGAAGGCCCGCGCATCCATGATGAGCTTCGCCAATCGCAAGTCTTGCGCTTGCGCGCGGCTGCACGGATTGCCGGGTCAAGCCCGGCAATGACCGTGTGGAGTGGTTATGGCCACAACGCGTCCGGCTTCCAGCAGCACGATTCGGCGCGCGATGCGCTTAACCTCGGCGGCGTCGTGGCTGACGTAGATCATCGGCACGCGCGCCTCGTCACGCAGCCGTTCGAGATAGGGCAGAATTTCCGCCTTGCGTGCTGCATCGAGCGAAGCCAGCGGTTCGTCGAGCAGCAAGAGGCGCGGCTTCGCCAGTAGCGCTCGGCCGATCGCCACACGCTGGCGTTCGCCGCCGGAAAGCTTGCCGGGGCGGCGTTCGAGCAGGCGGCCGATATCGAGGAGCGCCACCACGTGCTCGAAAATTTTTCGGTCGGCAGCATGACCGTTCATCCAGCGGCCATAGTCCAGATTGTGCTTGACCGACATGTGCGGAAACAGGCGGCCTTCCTGGAAAATGGTGCTGATGCGGCGGCGCCAGGCCGGCACGTTTATGTGCGCCGCCGAATCGAACAACGCCTCGCCGTCGAGCACGATGCGTCCGCGGTCGGGCCGCGTCAGCCCCGCGATCATGGCAATGATGCTGGTCTTGCCGGCGCCGGAGGGGCCGATCAAAGCGGTGGCGCCGCCTTCGGCGGCGAAACGCGCCGCGAGTGAAAATTCGCCGAACGATTTCTCGACATCGACGGTCAGCATCTCACACACCATGAAGACGCGCGGTGGCGCGGCGCGCGAGCCATTCGGAGGCGATCAACGCGCCGAGCGAGATGAGGATGGAGACGAGGACGAGATGCAGGGCGGCCGTGTCGCCGCCGGGGACTTGCGTCAGCGTGTAGATGGCGGCCGAGATGGTTTGCGTTTCGCCGGGGATGTTGGACACGAAGGTGATGGTGGCGCCGAATTCGCCGAGCGCGCGGGCGAACGCGAGCATGGCGCCCGCGATGATGCCGGGCAGCGCCAGCGGCAGCGTAATGGTAGCGAAGCGCCAGAGTTGGTCGGCGCCGAGCGTGCTCGCCGCGTCCTCGAGCTTTCGATCGATCGCCTCGATGGACAATCGGATCGCGCGCACCATCAGCGGGAAGGCCATAACGCCGCAGGAGATCACCGCGCCGGTCCAGCGGAACGAGAACACGATGCCGAAATGCTGGTCGAGGAAAGCGCCGACCGGCGCGCGGCGGCCCAAGGTGATGAGCAGCAGATAACCGGTCGCGACCGGTGGAAGCACCAGCGGCAAATAGATGACTGCTTCGACCAGTGACTTGCCCCAGAAGGAGCGCCGTGCCAGCAGCGTGGCGACCGCGATACCGAACGGCAGCGAGACCGCCGTCGCCACCACGGCAATGCGTAGCGTCAGAAAAACGGCGGTCCATTCCTGCGGGGTGAGGTCAAGCATGAAGTAATCGACGCGCGGCAAGCGCATGCATCGGACTCCCTCCCCCGCTTGCGGGGGAGGGTTGGGGTGGGGGAAACACTGAAATTAGAATACCCCCTCCCGGTGAGCTTCGCTCACCGACCTCCCCCGCTTGCGGGGGAGGTGACCTGAAAGGCGGTGCCATACTCATGAAAGTGGCCTGTTCAGAAACGTGAAACCGTATTTCTCGAATATCGCCTTTGCCGCCGGCGTACGCAGGAACTGAAGATAACGTGCCGCCGCCGGCTCTTTGGCCTGTGTCGTCGCCGCGACCGGATAAACGATCGGCGGATGCGAGTCCGCGGGAAACACGCCGACGATCTTTACCGACGGTTCTATCTTCGCGTCAGTCGCGTAAACAATGCCGAGCGGCGTCTCGCCGCGCGCAACGAAAGCGAGCGCTGCGCGCACGTTTTCGGCTTGCGCCAGCTTCGGCTCCGCCGCCTGCCAGCCGCCGAGCGAATGCAGCGCCGCTTTGGCGTAGCGCCCGGCCGGCACCGCGGTGACGTCGGCGACCGCGATGCGGCCGGAGCCGGCAAGCTTAGCGATATCGAACCCTTTGCCGATGCCCACGTGATCGAGTTTCGAACTTTTCGGTGCGATCAGCACCAGTGAATTGCCGAGCAAGTCCACCCGCGTATCCGGCTTAATCAACCTCTGTTTGGCGAGGAAATCCATCCACCGCGTATCGGCCGAGACGTAGACGTCGGCGGGCGCGCCTTGCGCGATCTGCTTGGCCAGCGCGGAGCTTGCCGCAAAGCTGGCGATCACCTTGACGCCGGCGGTCTTGGTGAAAGCGGCGTCGACCTCGTCGAGCGCGTTGCGCAATGAGGCGGCGGCAAAGACGGTAATGCCATTCTGGGCGGCGGCGGGTAGCGGCGCCAAGATCAGCAGGCCCAAAAAGAGAAGGCCGGCATAAAGCGCTTTAGGCATGGCGGTCCTCCTGCGCGCAACCGCGCAATGGCGAGGTCGTTTGGATGGAAATGACCAAGCGTCGGAACCGCCGTTCCGGCAAGGCGCGGCGCATGCACAATGCACCGCGGGCCAATCGAGAGGTTAGCAAGAGCGGGCAAGCACGGTAAAGTGCTTCCTGGAGAAGAGGGATGGGCGATTCGGGCCTGGTTGGCGGCGAGTTCGATTACATCATCGTGGGCGCGGGTTCGGCCGGCTGCGTGCTGGCCAATCGCCTGTCGGCCGACAGCGGCAATCGCGTGTTGCTCTTGGAAGCCGGAGGTCGCGACAACTGGATCTGGTTCCACATTCCCGTC
>DASTWX010000190.1:0-5990 GCA_035765795.1 Pseudolabrys sp.
TCTTCTTATCTTGTCCGAATTCGACGGAAGTTTCCGTTCGCAAATTGGACGCCTACCGCACCGGATTCCCTCAGTGCCAGAAATCGTCACGCTCACGATCAATCCTGCCATCGACATTTTCGTCAATGTCGATCGAGTGGAACCGAGAAATAAAGTGCGTTGCTCTCCGCCCAAGCGCGACCCCGGCGGAGGAGGCATCAATGTCGCGCGTGTCGTGTACCGGCTCGGCGGAAGCGTCGCCGCCATTTATCCAATCGGCGGCGCCATCGGCAAATTGCTGCAGCGTCTGATCGAACGCGAAGGCATCGACAGTGTAGTGGTGCCATCGCACGTCGAGACGCGCGAGAATTTCACCGCGTTCGAAAGATCGAGCGGTGAACAATATCGGTTTGTGCTGCCGGGCTCGACGTTACACCGCGCGGAGTGGGAAGCATGCCTCGAAAAGCTCGCCACGTTGCCCGAAAAGCCGCGTTTCGTGGTGGCAAGTGGCAGTATTCCGCCCGGCGTCCCCAGTGATTTCTTTGCGCTTGCCGCGCGGGAAGCCAAACGGCTCGGCGCCAAAATGGTAGTCGATACATCGCACAGTTCGCTGGCGCCGGCGCTGGAAGAGGGCGTCATGCTGATCAAGCCGAACCAGGCCGAGCTGCGCGCGTTTATCGGACGTGACCTTAACAGCGAAGATGAATATCTGGCCGCCTGCCGCAAGCTGATCGCCGACAAATGCACCGAAGCGGTCGCGCTCACACTCGGCGATAATGGAGCACTGCTGGTCACCGCCGAGCAAGCTTGGCGTGCCCAAGGAATGAGAATCGAGGTGGTGAGCACGGTCGGCGCCGGCGACAGTTTCCTCGGCGGGCTGGTGGCGGCGCTCGCCGACGGCGCGCGTATGGAGGATGCGTTCCGCATGGCGGTGGCAGCCGGCTCCGCGGCGGTAATGAGCCCGGGCACCGGACTGTGCCGCGAAGAAGACGTGCGGCGACTGCTGCCGCACGTGAAGATCAGCGAGGTTGCCGCCGCGGTGTCGTAAGACGATTGCGCTTTACAAGGCAAAGCGGTGGCTTGCCGAGCCGAAGCTCGCAGCAGCGGTCCGCCTTCGCCCAAGTGGCTTCGGCGCGACAGCCTTCTCTCGCTTCGCGAGCGAAGGCTGGAGCGGGCGAAGGGAATCGAACCCTCGTATGCAGCTTGGGAAGCTGCCGTTCTACCATTGAACTACGCCCGCAACGGCTGACATATAGCCAATGATACGAACGTGCTGCAAGCGGCTGATCCTATGCCTTGAAATGCTTGCTCAGCTTTAAGCTTTGCGCCTGATAGTTCGACCCGATGCCTTGGCCATACAACGTGTCCGGCTTCGCCAGCATTTTCTCGTAAATCAGCCGGCCAACAATCTGGCCATGCTCGAGGACGAACGGCACCTCGCGCGAGCGCACCTCCAACACCGCGCGCGCGCCTTTGCCGCCGGCGCCGGCGTAACCGAAGCCCGGGTCAAAAAAGCCGGCATAATGGACGCGGAATTCGCCGACCAGCGGATCGAAAGGCACCATCTCGGCAGCATAATCGGGCGGCACCTGCACCGCTTCCTTGGACGCGAGAATGTAGAATTCGTTGGGATCGAGGATCAGGCTCTTGTTCGGCCGCGCGGCGATCGGCTCCCAAAAATCGAGCACCGAATAGCCGCCGCGCCGCTCCACATCGATCAACCCCGTATGACGCTTGGCGCGATAGCCGACAATGCCCGGCCGTTCGCTGCCGCCGAGATTGCCGGAAAGGTCGACACTCACCGCCACGCCTTCACTTACGTCGGCCTCCTCAATGTCGACCAACCGTTCGCGCCGGTGCAATTCCTGCAAGGCATCGGCATCGAGTTGCGCGTGGCCGTGGCGGAAGCGGATTTGCGACAGGCGCGAGCCCTCGCGCACCAGCACCGGAAAGGTGCGCGGGCTGATTTCGGCATAGAGCGGCCCGTGATAACCGGGCTCGATCCGGTCGAAGCCGCGAATCTCGTCGGCAATCACGCGTGTAAATACGTCAAGCCGTCCCGTCGAGCTCTTCGGATTGGCGGCAGCGGCAATTTCGTCAGGCAGCGCCAAGCTTTCGAGCAACGGCACAATATAAACGCAGCCGGTTTCGAGCACGGCGCCGTCGGCCAGGGCGAATTCGTGCAGCTTGAGTTCATCGATGCGCCGCGCCACCGTCGTCGAGCCGGGAAGGAAGCTGGCGCGTACGCGATAGGCGATGTCGCCGAGACGCAAGTCGAGACTGGCCGGCTGGATCTGGTCGGGCGCGAAGTCTATCGACGGCAGGATCGCACCGTCGGCAGCAAGCGCCGCGATCATGCGATCCGGCAGGATGCCCTTGTCTTCCACGGCGAAGGAAAGTGCCACGAAAAATCCTCATCCTGAGGAGGCCGCGTAAGCGGCCGTCTCGAAGGATGAGGACGGACCGCCATGCGCCTCATCCCTCGAGACGCGCCTTTCAGGCGCTCCTCAGGATGAGGCCTCCGCGATCTAACCCGACGCCCGGCTTGACGGGAAGCACCCCGCGCCGCTACAAGGCGCTTTATCCCGTGGTCATTTGAGCCGGCCGGCTTGCAGCCACGTTAAATAAATCGCTAAAAAGGCCGGGGGACGTGAGAACCCGGCCGAGAGATTTCTCCGGCCGGCTTTTTATTGGCCGGCGCACGGTCCCGAAAAACGGCACGCGGTTTTCGGAATTTTGCGACGATCTAAGGAGAACCGCGATGTCCGAATCCAAAGCCTATCGTCCCGAAACCCGCTTGGTGCATGCCGGCACGCTGCGCTCGCAGTTCGGCGAGACCTCGGAAGCACTATTCCTCACGCAAGGCTATATCTATCCGACCGCCGAGGAATGCGAGGCGCGCTTCTCGGGCAAAATGCCCGGCTACGTCTATTCACGTTACTCCAACCCGACCATGAGCATGTTCGAGCAGCGCATGGCGGAGCTCGAAGGCGCAGAGGCCGCGCGATCGACGGCGACCGGCATGGCCGCGGTGACCACCGCGCTGATGGGACAGGTCAAAGGCGGCGACCATATCGTGGCGGCCAAGGCGCTGTTCGGCTCCTGCCGTTGGGTCATCGAAGATTGGCTCGGCCGTTTCGGCGTAACCTCAACGCTGGTCAACGGCAGCAATCTCGGTGAATGGAAAAGCGCGGCACGCGAGAACACGAAAGTGTTCTTCATGGAAACGCCGACGAATCCGATGCTCGAAGTCTACGATATCGCCGCCGTCGCCGAGATTGCGCACGCGGCCGGCGCCAAGCTTGTGGTCGACAATGTCTTCGCCACGCCGCTCTACCAGAGCCCGCTCGCGCTCGGCGCCGATTGCGTCGTTTACTCCGCGACCAAGCACATTGACGGGCAGGGGCGCGTGCTCGGCGGCTGTATCCTGGGCTCGGAAAAATTCATCATGGATCACGTGCACCAGATCATACGTCAAACTGGGCCTTCGTTGTCGCCGTTCAACGCGTGGGTGCTGCTGAAAGGGTTGGAAACGCTGGCGGTCCGGGTGCAACGGCAGACCGACACGGCGGCAGCGGTATCGGTCGCGCTCGCCGGCCACAAGAAGATCGGTCGGCTCATCTATCCGGGTCGGCCCGATCATCCGCAGGCGAATATCGTGCGCAAACAGATGAAGGCGGGATCGACCTTATGCGCTTTCGAGGTCAAGGGCGGGAAAGAAGGCGCCTTCCGTTTCCTCAATGGATTGAAGCTCATCGGCATCACCAACAACCTCGGCGACGCCAAGAGCCTGGTCACTCATCCGACCACGACGACGCATCAGCGATTGACGCCCGAACAGCGAGCCGAGCTCGGCATCGGCGACGGGTTGATCCGCTTCTCGGCCGGGCTCGAACATTCGGATGACGTGGTCGAGGATCTACTGAACGCACTGGATAAGGTGTAAGGCCGTTTCCGGTGGTGGATGCGATTGTGTCCCGGGCGCACCACGAAGTGACGCGGTGCAGAACCGGGCATGCGCTCATCATCGCCCCACATGCACCGATGTCTTGGCGGAGACGACTGGACGATTGACGGCCTCAGCGATGGCCTGGCCCAGTCCCTTTGCCATGCAAGCATAACTCCAATCGTTCATGTGCAATCCGTCGCGCGAGACGAATGTGTCGAAGGCGATATGGTCATGTTCGCGCCAGCGGCGCATCAGCTGGAAACGCGGGAACAGGTCGACATCCTGCTCCTTTGCCGTGGCGGCGATGAGTTCGACCATGCGCTCAGCATCCGGCTTCTTAATCACCTTTGGTGCGTATTGCGGATCGATCAGCACCACGTCAGCGCCAACGGCGCGGATACGGGCGAGGCCCTCGTCGATTAACGCGCTGTGGCCGGCGAGCCTATGGTTACGGACAACCGCATTCGTGCCCAGCTGCCAGAGCACCAGATCGGGCTTGGCGGCAACCACCGCTCGGTCGAAACGCTTGAGCATATCGGCGATTTCCTCGCCACCGATGCCGCGGTTGATGACCTTGATGGTCCGGTCGGGAAATTCCCGGCGAAGCTCAACCGCGAGGCGACTCGGATAAGTCGCGGCCGGCGAACTCGCGCCAGCGCCTGCTGTCGACGAGGAGCCGATAGCAACGATGGTGACCGGCAGACCTTCTTTTAGCTTCTCCGAAACGCGTGTAAGCGGATGGACGAGGCGGATCAGCTTGCCTGGTACGTCGCACGCCGCGCGCGCAACCTGCGGCTCGGCGTTGCCGGGCAAAGGCGTCAGCAACACGACGAGCAATGCCGCGCCGACGCTGGCCAGCCGGCGAGAGATGTTCTGGTTCTGCACGCGAGTGCCCCGCCTGCTCAACTACCATTGGTCCGCGACCCAACCCGGGTCAGCCGCCACACGGCGACCTCGGCCAACAGCCGCCTTATGCAATCATGAATGCGCCCGGCAGTGTCAAGCTTATTTCTGGCGGATACTCCGGAACATGCCCAACCGCAGATCGCGCTCGTTCAGAGTTAGGGCCATGAACGGCTTTTCTTTGGTGCGCCGTTTCGCAATAATTCCGACGAGCCAAACGGCAGGCATTAATTCCGGCCAGAATCGGAGTTTTCGGTGTATCGGGCGGTGACCCGCAAGATCGAGGTGACAGTGACGCCGCGCTTCGTGCAGGAGCGCTCGTCACCGGCCAACGGCTACTTCTTTTGGGCTTACACCATCGATATCACCAATCGCGGCAGCGAAACGGTCCAGTTGAAGACGCGGCACTGGCACATCACCGACGGCCTCGGGCGGTTGCAGGAGGTCAGAGGCCCCGGTGTGGTCGGCGAAGAGCCGACCCTCAAACCCGGGGACTCATTCGAATACACGAGCGGGGTACCCCTGCCGACGCCGTCCGGCTTCATGGCCGGCACTTACGGGATGGTGACCGGAGAAGGCGAGCATTTCGACATCGAAATCCCGGCGTTTTCGCTGGATTGCTCGTACGCCCAGCGGACTGTCAATTAGGCGCAGCGATCGCGTCCGGAGAGAACAGGTAATTGGCGCTGCAGAACTCGCAGGTGACCGAGATGCGGCCGTCTTCCACCATGTGATCGCGGTCGTCCTGGGAGAAGCTCTTCAGCATGGCCTCCACGCTCTCGCGCGAGCAAGAACATTCCGCCTTGACATCCCCGGGCTGGAACACCCGCACGCCGGGCTCATGGAAAAGCCGATAGACCAGCCGCTCACTGGAGAGAGCCGGATCGATCAATTCCACATCCTCGACGGTCGAGACCAGCGCGCGGCCTTCGACCCAGGATTCATCCTCCGGCACTTCCGGAATCTCCACGCCCTCGGGAGCATCACCCGGGTGGAGATCGGCGGTGCGCCGACGCTCCGGCGACTTGGGCAGGAATTGCAACATGATTCCCCCGGCGCGCCAATGGTGGCGGGGGCCGCCTTCGGCCGCACGCAATTCCTCGGCGACCGCGAGGCGGACGCGGGTGGGAATCTGCTCGGAGCGATGGAAATATTCGTG
>DASTWX010000191.1:0-10690 GCA_035765795.1 Pseudolabrys sp.
AACGCCGCACCGCATCGGGATCGATCGACTCGGGTGCTGCCGCGAGCGCAAGCCGCAGGGAATTGCGCAAGAGTCGCCACGTGCCGATGAGAATGACGACTGAGATGAGAAGGCTCGCCAACGGGTCAAGCCACTGCCAGCCGGTGAGCATGATCCCGCCGGCTGCGGCGATCACCGCCACGGATACGCCGGCATCCGCCACCATGTGCAGGAAAGCTCCACGTATATTAAGGTCGGACTTACTTCCGCGGCTCAATAGCCAAGCCGAGACACCGTTCACCGCCACCGCGGCGGCGGCGACGATCATCACCGTAACTGTCGCCACCGGTTGCGGCTCGCCGAACCGGCGGATTGCTTCCCAGGCAATGGCGCCGGTCGCGACCAAAAGGACTACGCCATTAGCGAAGGCGGAGAGAATCGAGGCCGCGCGCAGGCGATAGGTGAAGCGCGAACTCGGCCGCCAGTCGGCGATCGCGAAGGCGGTCCACGCCATCACCAGCCCCATCACGTCGCCGAAATTGTGCCCGGCGTCAGCGAGCAGCGCCAGCGAATGACCGTAGAGGCCGTAGACCACCTGGGCGATGACCAGCGCGAGATTAAGCCCCGTGGCGATAGCAAAGGTGCGGCCGAAGTCCGCCGGCGCGTCGTTATGGGAGTGAGTATGAGCGTGGCCGCCGTGCACGGGCTTCAACTCGAATCGGTGATCCTAAGCCGAAGCTAATCGGGCTGCCGATGAATACTAGAACACTTCCCCGTCACCCTGAGGTGCTCGGCGCGGAACGCGCGAGCCTCGAAGGGCGACGGCCCGGGCCTGTCATCCTTCGAGGCTCGCGCGCGAAGAAACGCGCTCGCACCTCAGGATGACGGATTATACTCCCGCCGCGGCGCCGTCGGCGCGCGGGTCGTGGCCGCCTTCCAATGTTCCATCCGGGTGCAGCACCACCGCACCGGCGTGGCCAAGCGTATCGGAGTACGGCTCGTCGAAAACATCGACATCATGGCCGGCGGCCATCAGCCGATCCACAAGATTACCGTCGAAACGTGATTCGAGGCGCAACTTGGTGATTGTCGAACCCCAGGTGCGACCGAGCAGCCAGCGCGGCGCGTCGAGCGCACGATCGAGCGGCTGGCGGTAAGTGACGTAGCGCGTGAAGACTGCAGCCTGCGTTTGCGGCTGACCGTCGCCGCCCATGCAGCCGTAAGCGACGACGCGGCCGTCATTGAGAACGGCAAGCGCTGGATTGAGCGTGTGGAACGGCCGCCGGCCAGGGGCGAGCGCGTTGAGCGCCTTCGGATCGAGTGAGAAGCTCGCGCCACGGTTCTGCATCAAAATGCCGGTCCGCGGCAGAACGCAGCCTGAGCCGAATTCCCAGTAGAGCGACTGAATGTAGGAGACGACCAGACCCGAGGCGTCGGCTGCGCCCATCCAGATGGTATCGCCTTCGCTAAACGGCGCGGGCCATTTCGCCGCTTTGCGCGGGTCGATTTTGTCGGCTTCGGCGTCGAGGAAAGCCGGCGCGAGGAAGCGCCCGAAGTCCACGGTGACGCGATCAGGGTCGGCGATGAAACGATTGCGCACGCCGAAGGCACGCTTGGTCGCTTCCACGATCCCATGCACATGTTCGAAGCTTTCCGCGCGCTCCGCAGCCAGGCGGTCGAACAGCGCGAGAATGATGAGCGATGCCAGGCCCTGCGTGGGGGGCGGTGCGTTGTACAGCGCCCCCGCGCCGACACCGACGCTCAGCGGCGCTTCGACCGACGCGCGATATTGTTCGAGGTCGGCGCGAGTCACCGGACTGCCGATCCGATCGAGATCGGCGGCAATCTCGCGGCCGATGTCGCCGCGGTAGAAATCGTCGAGCCCGGCATGCGCCAGATGATCGAGCGTGGCGGCGAGCGCGGTTTGCGTGAGCCTTGCGTCCCGTTCCGGCGGCTTGCCGTCAATGAGAAAGGTTTCGGCAAAGCCGGGCACGTCCTTCAATTCGGCCAGCTTTTCAGTGCACAGTCCTGCTTGGCTGCGGCTGACGACGTATCCTTCCGCCGCGTGCTTAATGGCTCCCGCGAGCAATAGCTCGAGCGGCAGCTTACCGCCGAATGCCCTCGCCGCTTCGGCCGCGAGCCTCCAGGCGGCAACCGCGCCTGGCACCGTGAGCGCGGCCAGCGGCCCACGCGCCGGAATCTCATCGTAACCGGCCTCGCGATAAAGAGCCGGGGTGGCCTTGGCGCCCGCGCGTCCGGCGCCCATCAGCGCACGCACGCGGCCGGACGGTTCGCGGATCAGCCAAAAGCCGTCGCCGCCGATGTGATTCATGTGCGGATAGACGGCGGCGATGGAAGCGGCCATCGCCAGCATCGCCTCAATGGCGTTGCCGCCTTCAGCCAAAATAGCGCGGCCGTCTTCGACGGCAGCGGAATGCGGCGCGCAGACAACGCCGCGACGGTGGCCTGCGGTGTGGAGGGTCATAGTGTTTGCTCCGTCATGCCCGCGCTTGCCCGCCTTCGCGCTAACGCGCTTCGGCGCGCCTGACTAAGCCCGCCGTAGCTCGCGCCGCGAGCGGAGGCGGGTCGCGGGCATCCACGTCTTCTATGTAGCAGCAATAAAGACGTGGATGGCCGGGACAAGCCCGGCCACGACGACGGAGCGCATCTTCACGCATCCGCAGCCGGAGCAAGCTCTGCCAATCCTCGCTTCTTGAGCAGCGCGTCCGCTGTGGGCAATCGACCTCGGAACGCTTTATAGGCTTCGGCCGGGTCGCGCAGGTTGCCGGCGCTGTAGATGCAGTCGCGCAGCTTTTTTGCCGTCGCCGGATCGAAGGCATCTCCGCTTTCCTCGAACGCCTCGAAAGCATCCGCGTCGAGCACCTCCGACCACATGTAAGAGTAGTAACCCGCCGCATAGCCGCCGCCCGAGAACAGATGCTGGAAATGCGGCAGCCGGTGGCGCATCACGATTTCCGCCGGCATGTGGATGCGCGCGAGGTCACGGCGTTCGAATTCGGTGACATCGAGGCTTTCGGAATCGGACAGCGCGTGAATGTCGAGATCGACCAGCGCGCAGGCGGTGTATTCGACGGTGGCGAAGCCTTGACCGTAAGTGCGCGTCGCCAACAGCCGCTCGAGCAGCGCCTGCGGCATCGGCTCGCCGGTCCGGTAGTGGCGCGCGTGCTTACGCAGCACTTCCGGTACTTCGAGCCAGTGCTCGTAGAGCTGGGAAGGGAGTTCTACGAAGTCACTCGGCACCGCCGTACCGGCTAGCAAAGGATAGGTCACGTTGGACAGGAGACCGTGCAGGCCGTGCCCGAATTCGTGGAACAGCGTGCGCGCATCGTCAAACGATAGAAGCGCCGGCTCGCCGGGCGCCGGCTTCGAGAAATTGCAGATGTTCAGGATGACCGGGCGGATACCCCCGTCGAGCTTCTGCTGGTCGCGCAGAGACGTCATCCAGGCCCCCGAGTGCTTGGAGCCACGGGCAAAATAGTCTCCGATGAACAGGCCGACCGGACGGCCTTCGGCGTCTTTGACCTCCCAGGCGCGGGCGTCCGAATGATAAAGCGGCACCTCTACGCGCGTGAAGCTGAGACCGAAGAGCCGGTGGGCGGTGTCGAATGCCGCTTCGATCAGCTTGTCGAGCTGGAAATAAGACTTGATTTCCGCCTCGTCCAAGTCGAACTCGGCCTTACGCCGCCTTTCGGCGTAATAGCGCCAGTCGTGCGGAGCGAGGGCAAAGTTGCCGCCCTCACGCGCGATCATGGACTGCAGCGCGTCGCGCTCGGTATTGGCCTTGGCGCGCGCCTTGGTCCAGACGTCTTCGAGGAGTTCGCGCGCGGCAGCCGGGGTCTTGGCCATCTGGTCGGCCAGCCGGTAATCGGCGAAGGTCTCGTAGCCGAGCAACTTCGCCCGTTCGGCGCGTAGAGCCACCATGTCGGCGATCAGCGCGCGGTTGTCCGTCTTGCCGCCGTTCTCGCCGCGCTTTATCCAGGCATCGAAAATCTTCTCGCGCAGGTCACGGCGCGCGGAGAACTGCAGGAAGGGTTCGACCGAGGAACGCGCCAAGGTAAACGCGTATTTGCCAGACTGGCCGCGCTCTTCGGCCGCCGCGCGTGCAGCCGCGCGGGCGAAATTGGGCAGGCCGTCGAGGTCCGCCTCCTCAATCACAAGCGCATAGGACCGCTCGTCCGCCAGCACGTTCTGGCCGAATTGGGTGCCGAGGCTTGCGAGCTGCTCATTAATGGCGGCAAGCCGCTCCTGGGCCGGCTTATCGAGGCCAGCGCCCGCGCGAAGGAAGCGGGTGTGGTAGCGATCGAGCACGCGCACCTGCTCAGGAGTGAGGTCGAGCGTGTCGCGGTGCTCATGAAGGTCGGCGATGCGGGCATAGAGTGCGGCGTTGAGATAGAGCTCGTTGTTATGGCGGGCGAGCAGCGGCGACACACCGCGCTCGACCTCCTCCAACGCCTCGTTCGTGTCGGCACCGGCCAGAACGAAAAAGACGTTGGCGACCCGCTCCAGATCGCGGCCGCTTCGTTCCAGCGCCTCAATGGTGTTGGCAAAGGTCGGCCCGGCGGGATCGGCAGCGATCCGGTCGATTTCCTCACGGTGGCGGGCAAGTGCCTCCTCGAACGCCGGGCGGAATTGCTCTGGCGTGAGTACGGAAAAGGGGGGCAGGCCGAAGGCAGCGGTCCAGTCGGCGAGCAGCGGATTTGCGGCGGCGGTGGGGGATTGATTTGCGGTCATCCCGCCCATCTAGTGCGGATTGGGCGAGAGAGGAAGCAGGCGTTTTATCCCTCCCCGCTCCGCGGGGAGGGTGGCGAGCCCAAGCGAGCCGGGTGGGGTGCCTTGCCGGAAAGAAGGCCCCCACCCGGCTCCGCGCGCCGCGCGGAGCCACCCTCCCCCTTCAGGGGAGGGATTAGCATGCGGGCTACGCCGCCATTTGATTGACGCGTGCTTCGGCGATGCTGGTCAGCTTGTTGTCGGCTGCCTTCTCTTCGGCGAGGTTCTTTTCGAGCACACTCGCACAATCGGGCCGGCCCAGTTCCTTGGCCCAGGCGATCAGCGTGCCGTAGCGGGTTATCTCGTAGTGTTCGACCGCCTGCGCGGCGGCGAGTAAGCCGGCGTCGAGCACCTTTTTGTCCGAAACGTCTCCGGCAATGTCGTCGGCCTCCTCGATGATACCGTCCATGGCCGGGCAATCGACGCCCTTCGCCTCGACGCCATGCATTCTGAAGACTTCCTCGACGCGCTTGACGTGACCCTTGGTTTCTTCGAGGTGGCTCTGTAGCGCCGATTTCAGCTCGCCGTTGCCGGCTTTGTCGATCATCTTCGGCAGCGCTTTTACGATTTGCTGTTCGGCATAATAGATGTCCCGCAGGGTGTGCACGAACAGGTCGTCCATTGTGTTGATGTCTTTGGAGAAGATGGCCATGAGCCTTGTTCCTATGGTTGGGGGTTGGGTTCCCGTCGCGCGGACGCGATTCGCTGAGCCAACGTCGGTCATCAACCTCCGTTCCAGTTCCTCCCGCCGCCAAAAATGTCGCGTCGGCACGGCTTGATCGGGGGACCGGATTCGGCGAGATTGCCGCCGACTGACACGGAGCCTGCGATGGCAAAAGCGCGTTCGAGATCAACTTCCGGGCCGAAGCAACCGTCGGCTTCTGCGCCGGCCGCGGCATCGACCCCGCCCGCTCCGCCGAGCCAGCCGCCCGTGGCGGGCCCCCGCCGGATCGTTTGGCTTCACGTGCTCACGGTGATCAGCGCCGCCATCCTGATCGGCGCCGAGGTGTTTGGTGCGGCCTTCGCGGGTTCCTGGGCGCTCGCGACGCTGTTCGGTCTGGGCTTTGTCGGTGCGCGTGCGCTCGATATCTTCTTCCTGCTGTGCGGCGTCGCCATCATGGTGCAGTTCGTGCGCGCTGCGCACCGCATTGAACCGTTTACCGCACGCACCTAAATCCGCCCGCTGTGACGCGAGCAAAGCGGATCACAGAAGAATTAAACAAGAATTCACGCGCGCGTAACTAATTCGCTTGCGAGTCAGCGCGGAATTCCTTATGTGCGTTTTTGCCCAATTTCGCACGTGCCTGTGGCCGTGTGTCGGTCGGTGGGCGTTCGGACAAGAGGCCGAACAGCCGCCTGGAGAGACGAAGCGCTCTCCAACACATCTGACCGGCAGCCGGAGGCGAAACCGGCGCACTCTGCTCTCAGCAGGGGACGCGGCTTAAAGCAACGACGATCGGGCTTCCTTGGTCTCTGCCGGTCTCCACACCCGGCTCACCGAAGAGGCTTGTTCATCATTGCCGGCCGTGCGGACGGGGATCTCCCCATCCAATCCAAGGCAGCACGGCGGTTCTCGTGACGGAACGCTCGCGCGTCCCCATCGCGCGCGGGCGGGAAAGCCGGGATACCGCAACACCTGAGGCCTTTGGCCTCCGCAGCCTACGGGAGAGCGCCATGACCGTGCGCATCCGCGAATTCCTGCGAAATCGCCAAGAGGACGGGCCCTGCCTCGTCGTCGACCTCGACGTCGTGCGTGACAACTACCTGGCTTTCGCCAAGGCGTTGCCTGATACCCGCGTGTTCTACGCGGTGAAGGCCAACCCTGCGCCGGAAGTGCTGAGCCTGCTGGCATCGCTCGGCTCCTGCTTCGACACCGCCTCGGTCGCCGAGATCGAGATGGCGCTCGCGGCCGGCGCCACGCCCGACCGCATCTCCTACGGCAACACGATCAAGAAAGAGCGTGACGTCGCACGCGCCTTCGCGCTCGGCGTCCGCCTCTATGCGGTCGACTGCAAGGCCGAGGTGGAGAAGGTGGCCCGCGCGGCACCCGGCTCGAAGGTGTTCTGCCGCATCCTCTCGGACTGCGTCGGCGCCGAGTGGCCGCTGTCGCGCAAGTTCGGCTGTGAGCCGGCCATGACCGCGGACGTGCTCGAGCACGCGTTGCGGCTCGGCCTGGAGCCGCATGGGGTCTCCTTCCATGTCGGTTCCCAGCAGCGCAACCAGCACGCCTGGGACCGCGCGCTCGCTTCGGCGGCGGCGGTTTTCAAGGAGTGCGGCGAGCGTGGAATCAACCTTGCCATGGTCAACCTGGGCGGCGGCTTCCCGACCAAGTACCTGAAGAACGTGCCCTCGGTGAAGAGCTATGGCACGGCGATCTTCCGCGCCCTGCGCAAGCACTTCGGCAACCGCATCCCGGAGACGATCATCGAGCCGGGCCGTGGTATGGTCGGCAATGCCGGCGTGATCGAAAGCGAGGTGGTGCTCGTCTCCAAGAAGAGCGAGGAGGACGACGTGCGCTGGGTCTATCTCGACGTCGGCAAGTTCGGCGGGCTCGCCGAAACAATGGAGGAGGCGATCCGTTACCCGATCCGCACCGCCCGCGACCGTGACGCGATGAGCCCGTGCGTGCTTGCCGGACCGACCTGCGATTCGGCGGACGTGCTCTACGAGCGCCAGCCGTATCCGTTGCCGGTCAGCCTTGAGATCGGCGACAAGGTGCTGATCGAGGGCACAGGCGCCTATACGGCCACCTACTCGTCGGTGGCGTTCAACGGCTTCCCGCCGTTGAGGACGTACCACATCTGAGCACCCAAAGCTCTGAGCCGTCATGCCCGCGCTTGTCGCGGGCATCCACGCTTTGACGTGCAGCAACAAAGACGTGGATGGCCGGGACAAGCCCGGCCATGACGCCGTGGTTTAATCGCCTGCTGCTGCTATCACGCTTGCCAGCACCCAATTCATCGGAGTGAGTTTCCATGTCCAATTGGCCCGTTCACGCCCGCATCGACGGGCCCGTCGTGATGATCGGCTTCGGCTCGATCGGCAAGGGCGCCCTGCCGCTCATCGAGCGTCACTTCGCCTATGACAAATCGCGTTTTTTCGTCATCGACCCCGAGGACAAGGACCGCAAGCTCCTCGACGAGCGCGGCGTCCGCTTCGTCCACCAGGCGGTCACAAAAGATAATTACCGGCATCTTCTCGCGCCGCTGCTGACGGACGGCGGCGGCCGCGGCTTCTGCATCAACCTGTCGATCGACACTTCGTCGGTCGACATCATGGAGCTTTGCAACGAGCTCGGTTCACTTTACATCGACACAGTCAACGAGCCGTGGGCCGGCTTCTATTTCGATGCCACGCTCGGGCCCGAAGGGCGCTCCAACTATGCGCTTCGTGAAATGACGCGCGCCGCCAAGCGCAAGCGGAAGCCGGGCAGCATGACTGCGGTGTCATGCTGCGGGGCCAATCCCGGAATGGTTTCGTGGCTCGTCAAGCAGGCGCTACTCAACCTCGCGAACGATACGGATCTCCGGATCAAAGAGCCGACGGCGCGCGAGGAGTGGGGGAAATTGGCCAAGCGGCTCGGCGTCAAAGGTATCCACATCGCAGAGCGGGATACGCAACGCTCAAAACATCCAAAGCCGATGGATGTCTTTGTCAATACCTGGTCGGTAGAAGGCTTTCTGTCGGAAGGCGTGCAGCCGTCGGAGCTGGGCTGGGGCACGCACGAGAAATGGATGCCGAAGAACGGCCGCAAACATAAAACCGGCTGCCGTGCGGCGATATATCTCGAGCAGCCCGGCGCCAATACGCGCGTGCGCTCGTGGACGCCAACCGGTGGAGCGCAATACGGCTTTCTGGTCACCCATAACGAGTCGATCTCGATCGCGGACTATCTCACGTTGCGAGAGGGCCGTAACGTCGTTTACCGGCCGACCTGCCATTACGCCTACCACCCGTGCAATGACGCCGTGCTCTCGCTGCACGAGTTGTTCGGTCGGGCCGGAAGACGGCAGGAGGAAATCTACATTCTCGACGAGCACGACATCGTCGACGGCATCGACGAACTCGGCGTGCTGCTCTACGGCCATAAGAAGAACGCCTACTGGTATGGCTCGCAGCTCTCAATCGACGAGACACGCGAGCTCGCCCCGTACCAGAACGCCACCGGCTTGCAGGTGACCTCCGCTGTGATGGCGGGCATGGTCTGGGCGCTGGAGCATCCGAACGAAGGGATCGTTGAAGCCGACGAGATGGACTTCCGCCGCTGCCTCGAGATCCAGCGGCCCTATATCGGGCCTGTCATCGGGCGATACACTGACTGGACGCCCCTTACCGACCGGCCGGGTCTGTTCAAGGAAAACATCGATAAACGCGATCCCTGGCAGTTCAAGAACGTGCTGGTGGGGTGAGGCCTCTTATCCCTCCCCCGCTCGCGGGGGAGGGATAAAGCTGCATCAAAACACCAACACACCCGCCGCGCCGCCTTCCGTGCCGTAAGCAAGGGTTTGCCCGGACGCCTCCCAAGCCAGCGCGCTCACGGGATCGCCGTCGCCATCGCGCACCGAAATGAGTGCGCCGTCCTCCGTGCGCACGAGCAGCACCTTGCCGTTGGCGTAGCCGACCGCCGCGACCGGCTGCCTGGGATGGCAGGCGACCACGGCCACGCGCGCGGCATCTTGCGCCATCAAAGTGGGCTGGCGGCCCATCGGTCCCTCCTTGCCGTCGAAGGGCCAGAGAATGAGTTGCTCGGACCCGGAAGTGGCAAGAAAGTTGCCGTCGCTGCTCCAGGACAGGGAGCGCACCCGGGCGGAATAGCCCGACATGCGCATGTGCTTGCCATCGGCTACCCGCCAGCCGTGCAGCGTCGGTTCCTGCATGGTGGTGACAAGGAAGCGGCCGTCCGGGCTGAAGGTGACGCCGAGGTGCGAACCTTTCCACTCGAGCACCTCCGGCTTGGCGCCGGGCGCATTGGGAAACCAAAGCGTGGCCCCGTTGTAGTGCGCAACCGCAAGCCGGAAACCTTTCGGCGCAAACGCAAGTCCCGCAACAGTGGACGGCGCATCGAGCGTGCGTTCCTCTCCCTTTTTCGTGCGCACAGAGGCGGTCTTGCCGGCTGACCAAGCGATCGCACCCTCAAACGCGAGCGCGACGTGATCGATCCAGCGCGATTTGGGATCGGCGGCGACGACCGTGTGTTCGCCGTCTGCCGTAGTCGCGATGACTTTTCCGTCATCACCACCGGAGACGATCCGTTCGCCGTCGCCCGTACTCGCCAGAATACCGCCGTTATGAATAGCGATCCGCCGCGGCTCTTCCTCGCGCGGGGCGAACAACATTGCTTCCTCGCCAAGCACGAATACCGGTACAGCACCGAGGAAATGTGCGGCGACCACCGATGCGTCGGTTTGCAGCGTGCGGACGCGATCAGCGAGCGAGGGAAGAGAGCTATCGACAGCGGTCATAGCATTACTCCGCCTCATCCTGAGGATCCCGCCGAAGCGAGAGCGAAGGCGGGCGTCTCGAAGGATGAGGCGGCCCCATGCTTCGAGACGCGCCCTTACGGGCGCTCCTCAGCATGAGGCCGATTGAATCAGGCGATGCAGCTTTCGAATCCTTTGCGAATCTTCTCCTCCGGCAGATTGCGGCCGATGAAGACGATACGGCTCACGCGCTCCTCGCCTTCTTTCCACGGGCGCTGATGGTCGCCGTCGAGGATCATGTGCACGCCCTGGAAGACGAAACGCTCCGGGTCATTCTTGAACGACAGAATGCCCTTGCAGCGCAGGATATTGGGCCCTTCGATGGCCACCAGATCCTGCACCCAGGGAAAGAATTTGTCCGGGTTCAGCGGCTGGTCACTTCGGAGCGACAGGCTTTGCATGTCCTCGTCGTGGTAGTGCTTGAGACCGCCGCCATGATGATG
>DASTWX010000192.1:0-7352 GCA_035765795.1 Pseudolabrys sp.
GCCGAACCGCGCGCCCGGCCGGCATCCGACGCCCCCCGTCTGATGCATTGTTGACCCGGACAACAATTTTCGTCAACACGGCTTACGCATCGCGAGGCCAAAGGCGTGGATGCCCGGCACAAGGCCGGACATGACGGTGGAGATCATCGCAGCACACCGCTAAGAGAGCACCCGCTCCACCGCCGCAGCGATACGGAATAAGCGATAATCGTGGCCGTTGCGGGCAATCAGCATCAGTCCCGTGGGCAAGTCGCCGTTGCGCGGCAAAGGCAGCGAGATGGCACAGCAATCGAAGAAATTCCACATCGCGGTATTGCGCAAAGACATCGCATTGCGCCGTGCGAACTCGTCCGGATTCTCCAGTTCGGCCAGCACCGGTGGGACGATAGCTGAGGTGGGCGCCATCAGCACGTCGACATCGGCCATGCGCGTATCCATGGCGCGCATCAATTCGGCCCGCGCGCGCAGCATGTCGATGTAGTCGGCGGCCGAATTCGAGCGCGCGCGCTCGATGCGGCGGCGCACGTTCTGATCGATATCGTCGCCGCGGCGGTCGAGCCGGTCGCGGTGGATGGCGAAAGCTTCCGTCGGCGTAATGCCGCCACCCTTGGCGTTGACCGCGTTCATGGTTTCGATTTCGGGCAGTTTCTCGTCCGACAGCCGCACGCCGGCTTTGCCCAAGCTGTCGAGCGCGGCGGCAAAGCGCTTCTCCACCAGATCGTCGAGCTTCTCCAGCGGCATGCCTTGCACGATGCCGATGCGCAAGTTGGCAAGCGGCGCGGGATGCAGCGGCCGATAGCCCTCATTCGCCATCACGCCATCAGCTGCCGCGCAGTCGGCAACGCTCTTGGCCATTGGGCCGATCGAGTCGAGCGTGTAGGAGAGTGGGAATGCGCCGGTCGTCGGGATGCGTTGCCGGCTCGGCTTATACCCGACGATACCGCAGAACGCCGCCGGGGTGCGGCAGGAGCCGCCGGTATCGCTGCCGATCGCGATTTCGCACATGTCGTCCGCCACCGCCACGGCGCCGCCGGAGCTCGATCCGCCCGGCGCCCGTGATCGGTCGGCCGGATTGCCCGGCGTCCCGAAATGGGGATTGGCGCCGATGCCGGAGAAGGCGAACTCGGTCATGTTGTTCTTGGCGACGATCACCGCACCGGCGGCGCGTAGGCGGCGCACGATCGGAGCGTCTTCGACCGCCGGCTTTTCCTCTTCGGCTATGACCTTGGAACCCGCGCGCGTGACCTCGCCGGCCACATCGAACAGATCCTTGATGGCGACGATCTTGCCGTCGAGGGGCCCAAGCGAGATGCCGGCCTTGGCGCGCGCGTCGGCAGCCTCGGCCGCAGCCTTTGCCGCCTCGCGATAGACAGTGAGGCAGGCGCGCGCCCCCTCGCCTTTCGGGTCATCGATACGGGAGAGCGCCGCTTCCAAGCGCTCGCGAGAAGAAGCTCTGGCCATGTAACAAGCTACCTTTCTGTCCAAAACACCATCGTATCGGCGTAGTCCCGAGCGGGCAAATTCACGGTCTCGCGCAGGCCGTTACCAAAGATCGTCTGCTGCAAGGCGTTCCGGGATCAGCTTCTGCTGAAGCGCATAGGAAATAAGCAGCTCCAGGCATGGCCGGTTCGCGTCCTTGCCGAATGGCGCCGTATCGACCTCACCTGCGCTCGGAAGACCAGCGGCTTTGCGGCTCGCTTCGAGCAGCCGGTAAAGTTCGACGACAATATCAGGCTTGCTCTGTGCCAAATCATCTGTCACCACCACCATGTGGTTGACCGGCACGAGGCCGTGCTTGCTATACCAGTCGCGCGCTGCGCTATCCGGATCGGGGATCACGCTCTTCAACCGCGCGTCCTGCGGCATGGCAGCGCCGTAGATCGCGGCGTCGAGCTCGCCTTCGAAGAGCATCTGGGTGATGTCCTTGCCGGGTTCAGCACGGTCGACGCCGGGAGGGTCCTTGTATTCCGCCAAATGTCCGTCCTCGAACGTGACCCACCGCACACGGCTCATGTCGACCCCGTAGTCGTTTTGCAGGATTCCGCGAATCCACGCCGCCGTCGTCTGCGCGTAGGAGCGCACGCCGATGCGCTTGCCGGCGAGATCCGCCGGCGTAAGGGTGCCGCGCTCGGAATTGTAGAGCACCGTGCCGTGCTGAAAGCGCGCCAGCATCGCTGCCGGCAACAGTTTTAATCCCTTGCCGTAAACCTTGGCCTGAAGCGCGGTAACCAGCGCCATTTCGCTCGCGTCATAGGCGTGCTCGCGCACCATCGGCTTGAACGCCTTGTGCATCGGCTTGACTTCGGCGAAGTCGAGCTTGAGCCAGGGCGAGACGATATCGCCTCGCTTGAGCGGCAGCGTGTGAGGATAATCGCCGATGGCAATGCGGAGAGTGCTAGGCTGGTTCATGGATGAAAGGCTTTCTGGCTGCGCAACGAAATGCTAATTCAGCCGAACGATATACCACTCCGCCTCATCCTGAGGAGCGCCCGAAGGGCGCGTCTCGAAGGATGGCGGCGGCCACAACGTGACTTCATCCTTCGAGACGCGGGCTTGCGCCCGCTCCTCAGGATGAAGTGACCGCAAATTGGAGTGAAGCGTGGCTGATCAACAAAAGGCCGGACTCGTGATCACCGCCCATCCGGGCGATTTCGTCTGGCGCGCGGGCGGCGCCATCGCCCTGCACGCCAAGAAAGGTTATCGCGTCAAGATCGCCTGCCTGTCCTTCGGCGAGCGCGGCGAGAGCCAGTTCGCCTGGAAAGAGAAAGGCGCCACGCTCGAATCCGTGAAGGCCGGACGCAAGGACGAGGCCGAGCGCGCGGCCGCCTTGCTCGGCGCCGAGATCGAGTTCTTCGACGCCGGCGACTATCCGCTGCGCCTGAACGAACGGCATTTCGACCGCATGGTGGACGTCTACCGGGAGCTCAACCCGAGCTTCGTGCTCACCCATGCGCTGGAAGACCCCTACAATTTCGATCACCCGGTGGCCGCTCATTTCGCACAGGAAACGCGGGTGGTCGCCCAGGCCATGGGCCACAAGCCTGGCGCGCAGTATAAATATTCGGCGCCGCCGGTTTTCCTCTTCGAGCCGCACCAGACCGAGCAGTGCAATTTCAAGCCGCAGGTGATTCTCAAGATCGACGAGGTGTGGGAGCAGAAATACAAGGCGTTCCAGACTCTCGCCGCGCAGAAGCACCTGTGGGCCTATTACGAGCGCGTCGCCCTCAACCGCGGTATCCAGGGCTCGCGCAACACCGGCGTTCCAATGACTTACGGCGAGGCGTATCAGCGTCTGTTTCCGACGGTGGAAACGGAATTGGGGTAAGTTCGCGCGCTATTCACACCCGTCATCCTGAGGTGGCCGCGCGACGCGCGGCCCTCGAAGGGCGACGGCCCGGCCTTGTCATCCTTCGAGGCTCGCGCGCGAAGAAGCGCGCTCGCTCCCCAGGATGACGGTTCAATGCCGAAACTGAGGAGCCGAAATGAAACCCGTCGTCGTCCGTAACATCCAGCGCGCCGATAGCAATGCCGTCGGCACCTTCGAAGCGCTCGGCGTCGCCACCGTGCACGAGGCGCTCGGCCGCTCGGGATTGATGAAGCCTTACCTGCGGCCGATCTGGGCAGGCGCCCAGATCGCCGGTCCTGCAGTGACTGTGTTTGCGCAGCCCGGCGACAATTGGATGCTGCACGTCGCCATCGAGCAGTGTCAGGCGGGCGATGTGGTCGTGGTCGGCTGCACCGCCGATAATACCGACGGCATGTTCGGCGAACTGCTGGCCACCTCCATGCGCGCGCGTGGCGTGAAGGGCCTGATCATCGACGCCGGCTGCCGCGACGTGAAGGCGCTGCAAGAAATGAGCTTCCCGGTGTGGTCGAAGGCGATCTCGGCCAAAGGAACGGTGAAATCGACGCTCGGCGCCGCCAACATCCCGGTGGTCTGCGCCGGCGTCAATGTCGAGCCGGGCGATGCCGTCGTGGCGGATGACGACGGCGTGGTGATCGTGCCGAGGAAACTCGCGGTGGAAGTGGCGCAGAAGGCGCAGAAACGGCACGACGAGGAAGACGGCAAGCGTAAGCAACTTGCTTCCGGCGTGCTCGGACTCGATATGTACAAGATGCGCGAGCCGCTGGAAAAAGCGGGATTGCGTTACGTCGAAAATCCGGAAGACATTTGAGCGGCCGGCAGCACCCTTTCTCCTCATGCTGAGGAACGCCTGAAGGGCGCGTCTCGAAGCATGAGGCCGCCTCTCCTTCGAGACGCCGCGCTATCGCGCGGCTCCTCAGGACGAGGCAGATGGTGCCCAGCACCTCGTTCGCTCAACGGTTGGCGCTGCTCCAGGGTGCGATACGCCGCTCGACCCGCTTCAGCAGAGAGGTGAGCGACACGCCAAGCACCATGAGCACGATCACCGGCACAAAAGTTTTGTCCATATCGAAATTGTTGGCGTATTTCGTGATCATGAATCCGAGTCCGGAAATGGTGGTGTAGAACTCGGCGATGATCATGCCGATCAGGCCGCGGCCGATGGCGAGCCGCAATCCGGCGACGATGTAGGGCGTCGCAAAGGGCAGCAGCACGTCCTGCCAAGTCCGCCGCTCGCTGGAGCGGAATGAACGCGCGACCTCGAGCATGTTCTTGTCGCATTCGCGCACGCCTTGATAGGTATTGATGAGCAGCGGAAATATCGCGAACAAGAACACGACGATGATCTTCGCTTTTATATAAATGCCGAACCACAGCACCAGCAGCGGCACCAAGGCCACGAGCGGCGTGGCGTAGAGCGCATTGATCGGCAAATCGAGCGCCCAGTCGAGCCAGTTGACCCGCGCCATCGCGATCCCGAGCGGGATGCCGATGACGATCGCCACGGCAAGCCCGCAGACCATCACCTCGAGGCTTTGCAGCAGGCGATACGGCAACTCGCCGGTGACAGTCAGGTTATAGAAAGCAACCGCGATCTTGGTCGGATAGGTGAAGAAGATCGGGCTGATCTCGGGCCCGACCAGTTGCCACACGATCAGGATCAACGCGACGAAGCCGTAGCGAAATAAGGGCGGATGCTCCCACCAGGCCGGCTTGCGACCTTTAGCAGCCTCGGCCGCTGGCCGGGCAGCAGCGAGCCCGGCCTGCGGCGCCTCGTTGGCAACGCTCATTGAGCACTCTCCCAAGCCCCTCACGCGGCGGGGCGCTCATAGATCGCGGGCGGACGCCGCCGCTTAACGGCCACGCCCGCCCCACCCGATTTCAGGCCTTCGACCTAGAAGACTGGCGTCTTACACGCCGGCCCTTTCCAGGCCCCGATATCCTTGATCGCCTTTTCGGCGAAGGTCTTGTCGACGATCTGGTCATAGGTCGGGAGCTTATCCTTCGGGATTCTGCCGACCTTTTCCATCAGCTTGGCAGTGAAGTCGACGCGTTTCGGGTTAAGCCCGGTATTGGCATCCCAGATACAGCTCTTCACCAGCAGATCGTACGCTTGCGCGACGACCTTTTCCGGATAACCGGTGTGCTTGACGATGAGAGGCAGCACCTTGGCGCGATCGGTGTAGAGGGCGCGAGCTCCTTCGATTGCTCCCTTGACGAAAGCTTGCAGTGCGGCCGGCTTGTTCTTGATGGTCGCGTCCGTCACCACGTAATAGGTGTACATCTGATCCGGCTGCAGCTCCCACATGCGCGCGATCGCGTGCAGTGATGGCACTTTCTCCTTGGCGAGCATCTCCTGCTCGACATGCAGGATGCCGGTGTCGACCTGATCGGCCACCAGCGCCGGCACGTCCTCGGTTGCGATGCTGACGAAGTTCACATCCTTGGGATTGACGTGTGCGGCGCGCAACACGGTGCGGCTCAGAATATCTGCGAAACCACCGGGCTGTTGAATGCCGATGCGCTTGCCCTTGAGGTCGGCCATGGTCTTGATATTGCCGCGCACCACCATGGAAGCTTCGAACTTATAGAGGGTTGCGAGGATTCCTTTGACCTGTGCGCCCTTGGAAACTGCGACGGAAACGACGGTGCCAGGCACCAGGCCAAGATCGACGCTGCCGGCCTGCATAGCGCGAAACACCTTCACGCCGCCGTCCAAAGCCACCGTCTTAACGTCGACGCCATATTTCTTGAAGAAGCCCAGGTCCTGGGCGATGAAGATCGGCATGTGCACGACGTTCGGCGGCGTGGTCGGCATGCCGACGACGATATGCATATCTTGGGCGGGCGCCGCCGCCGGCAGCACCAATGTCGCCGCGGCGAGCAAAGCCGAAGCCAATGTGAATTTGCGCATTCTTTGAGTCCTCCCTGGATCGTTTATGCTTATTGAAGGCGACGTCGTCCCCACACCAAAAAGGATTGCGGTAGTTGGACGCGTTCGGGAATTCTGCCCGATCATGACCACAAAAACAACGAAGCCGGCCGGTTCATCCCGCCGCGAGCGCCGCCTTTGACGCGACCCGCTGCAATGGCTAATCGGTAGGGATTGCGTTCAGACTCGGCCATCTGGAGCCCGGCCCCAGGCCGGCGGCCGGAGCCAACCACGACCGACCATTAGGGTACCATGCAAGCCGAACCGATCTGCGATCTGGCCCACCTCGCCCACGTCGAGCTTCTGACCCCCAAATTCGAGCAGAGCCGTCACTTCTTCGTCGACGTCATGGGCATGACGCAAAGCGGCGAGAAAGGCGATAGCGTCTACCTGCGCGCCTATGACGATTACGAGCGGTACACGCTCAAGCTTACTGCCGCCAAGACCAACGGCTTGGGCCACGTCGCCTACCGGACCCGTTCGCCGCAAGCGCTGGAGCGGAGGGCCGCGGCGCTCAAGGGCTCGGGTTTCGACCTCGGCTGGACCGAGGGCGACCTCGGCCACGGCAAAACCTTCGTCTGCAAGGACCCGGACGGCCATGTCATCGAGCTTTATTACGATACCGAATGGTACGAGGCGCCGCCGGAGCTAAAGCCATCACTGAAAAACCAGGCGCAGCGATTTCCCGCACGCGGCTGCAATGTGCGCCGGCTCGATCACTGGAACGGGCTCGCTGCGGATATCTCCGGCTGCCGCAAGTTCTTCGAGGATTATCTCGGCTTTCGGCTGACGGAGCGCATCGTGCTCGACGACGGCAGCGAAGCCGGCATCTGGATGACCGTCACCAACAAGTCCTACGATTTCGCCTATACGCGCGACCACACCGGCGCGCGCGGGCGTTTTCATCACGTGACCTACGCGCTCAACTCCCGCGAAGAGGTGCTGCTCGCCGCCGACATATTTTTGGAGAACGGCGTCTTTATCGAGACCGGGCCGCACAAACACGCGGTGCAGCAGACGTTCTTCCTTTACGTCTATGAACCCGGCGGCAACCGC
>DASTWX010000193.1:0-16340 GCA_035765795.1 Pseudolabrys sp.
GGGCCGCGCTACAGAAAAATCGGTAGCGACCTGAAAAAAGTGGATGCTTACGTCCTCGGGCCAAAGGACTACGAAGAGATTCCCGAACTCGGCGATGAGTGGTTCGAGCGTGCCGACGTCTCTGAAGGCGGCAAACTGATCCGGCGCGGACGGCCGCCATTGGCCGAGCCCAAGCAGTCGACCAGCCTGCGACTCGATGCCGCGCATTATCGCGGCACTGGCCGCGGTTGGCAGAGCCGCATCAACGCGGCGCTGCGCAAGGCGGCCAGGCTACCGGCGAAGAAGCGGAAAAAGGCGTAAATCCCGCACGCCAATTTAGGCGAAGCCGTCACCCGTCAACTCGAATGCATGGGAGGATTACGCCTAATCCGCCTGCGAGCTCACATCCTAAACACCCCAAACCTTGTGCCCCGCACCGGCGCATTGAGCGTGGCGGAAAAGGCGAGCGCCAGCACGCGGCGCGTCTCTGACGGCGCAATGATGCCGTCGTCCCACAGCCGCGCGGTCGCGTAATAGGGATTGCCCTCCTCCTCGTATTGGTCGCGGATCGGCGCCTTGAACTCGGCTTCCTCAACCTCCGACCATGTGCCGCCCGAAGCCTCGATCTTATCGCGTCGCACCGTCGCCAAAACCGAAGCTGCCTGCTCCCCGCCCATGACCGAGATGCGCGCGTTGGGCCAGGTGAACAGGAAACGCGGCGAATAGGCCCGCCCGCACATGCCGTAATTTCCCGCGCCGTAGGAGCCGCCGACGATCACCGTGATCTTCGGCACGGACGCACAGGCGACCGCCGTCACCATTTTGGCGCCGTCCTTGGCAATGCCGCCTGCTTCGTAATCGCGGCCGACCATGAAGCCGACAATGTTCTGCAGAAACAGCAGCGGGATGCGGCGCTGGCAGCAAAGCTCGATGAAATGCGCCGCTTTCAATGCGCTCTCGGAAAACAGGATGCCATTATTGCCGAGGATGCCGACCGGCATACCGTGAATATGCGCGAACCCGGTGACCAGCGTCGTGCCGTAGAGCGCTTTGAACTCGTCGAATTCGGAAGCGTCCACCAGCCGCGCGATCACCTCGCGCACGTCGTATTGCTTCTTGAGGTCGACCGGCACGATGCCGTCAAGCTCAGCCGTGTCGTACGCCGGCTCGCGCGACGCGAGGAGCGGAATATCGGCGCGCTTGCGCGTGTTGAGATTGGCGACGATGCGGCGCGCGATAGACAATGCGTGATAATCGTCCTGCGCGTAATGATCGGCAACGCCGGATTTGCGCGCATGCACGTCGGCGCCGCCGAGTTCTTCGGCACTCACCACCTCGCCGGTGGCCGCTTTCACGAGCGGCGGTCCGCCGAGAAAAATCGTGCCTTGGTTTCGTACGATGACGGTCTCGTCCGACATCGCCGGTACGTAAGCGCCGCCCGCCGTGCAGGAACCCATCACAACCGCGACCTGCGGGATCCCGAGCGCCGAAAGGGTGGCCTGGTTGTAGAAGATACGGCCGAAGTGCTCGCGATCCGGGAACACCTCGGTTTGATGCGGTAGATTGGCCCCGCCGGAATCAACGAGATAAATGCACGGCAACCGGTTCTCGCGCGCGACCTCCTGCGCGCGCAGATGCTTCTTCACGGTCATCGGGTAATAGGTGCCGCCTTTCATGGTGGAGTCGTTACAGACCACCATGCATTCCCGGCCCTCGACGCGCCCGATGCCGGTGATGAGGCCGGCGGCGTGGATGGCGTCTTCGTACATATCGTTGGCGGCAAGCGGCGACAGCTCGAGGAACGGAGACCCCGGATCGATCAGGTTCATCACGCGGTCACGCGGCAAGAGCTTGCCGCGGGCGATATGACGCTCACGCGCGGGCGGCGGGCCACCGTCGGCGGCCTCGGCTCTCCGCATTTCGAGTTCCTTGACCAGCACCCGCATGTGCTCGGCGTTGGTACGAAAATCAGCCGACCTCGGCTCCACTATCGATGACAGAATCGCCACGCGTGATCTCCCGATCCTATGAACGTGCCCCGGCAGGCGGGCGAAGGCAATGGCGGGAACTCGATGCGGAACACGAGCCGGCGCACCTGCGTTTTCGCTCGACTTCGATTTTAGGGCGGCCGATGACCGCCAAAGGAGGCGACCATGAACGTGACCCGACTCTATTCGGCCGCTGCCCTCGGGCTGTTGCTGAGCGCTGGCGCCGCCAACGCAGAGCCTATCACCGGACCGGTAAAGCCCGAACGGGCACCGCCCGCGCAGCAAAACGCTCCGGCAGAAAAGATCGCGCCTCCGATGAACGCGGGATCACATCCGGCGGAAACGACCGGGCAAGGTGCGCGCGATAAGCTCGAACCGCACGGTCCGGGAACAAGCAGCCGTCCCGGCGCGCAGAATCCGGCAGGCGCTTCCCCTCAAAACGATGGAGCTGCAAGTAAAGGCGCGAGGGACCCGCATTCAAATACCGGACCCGAGCGATAGACTTCCTCGGGGCACCGGGAAGGTTCCATACCGCGACGAAATGCATCGGTTCTTTGGAACAGGGTTCCGGAGTGTTTGTTCTTCCCTCGCGCCGCTTCGTGCGACGATTTTTCCATGGAGGAGAGAATGAAGACACTAACCACGTTCACCGCCATCGCAGCCCTGATCGCAAGCGTTTCGATCGCCGGCGCTCAGACGTCCACAAGCAAGCCTTCAGCCATGTCGAATGGTTCCACCAAAACGCACGTGACTGGCAAAAGCAAATACTGCATATCGTCAGGCGCCAACGGGTGGAGTTGCAAATACCGGACGATGGCAGCTTGCGAAAAAGCGGCAAAATCTGCGCACAAAAAATGCGAACGTAATCCAAACATGCATGCGATGAACATGAAGAAAAAGACCACTCGCGTGAAGAGTTCGCATATGAAGAGCACGAGCAAATAGTTCAGCGCACATGGGTCGCGGCCATCAGCCCGTCTCGTTGTTCCGAGACGGGCTCTTTATCTTGAGTTATATTGAGCGCCCTCTCGCGCAAAATCGGAACGCAATACGCGCTCAGGCCGTTAGCTCCGTACGAGCCACAACAAATGCGGAGGATTTCTGATGGACAAAGATCGCATCAAAGGAGCCGCCGAAAACGCAAAAGGGAAAGCGAAAGAATTTGCCGGTAAGGTCGCCGATGACCAAAAGCTGAAGGCAGAAGGCAAGGCCGACCAAGCCGCGGGCAAGGCGCAGAACGCGTGGGGCAGCGCCAAGGATTCGGCGAGAGAGGCTGTCGACGAAGACTGACGGCGGATCACGCCTCTGAAACATAACGGAAGTCCGGCGCATCGTGCGCCGGACTTTTCGTTTGCACATCAGTTGCCTCGCATTCGGCGGCATGATGCCATAGGCTCCGGCGAACCGGAGCAACGTCATGGACGTCAGAACCGACAACTACCAAGATCTTAAGCTCAAGCTCGGCGGCATCGTGCCGCCGGGCCAGGGCTTCTTCCGCAACCTCTTGATCGATACGCTCTACGCCTCGCTGCCGCGCGATCCGCAGGCCAAAGTACAAGTCTACAACGCCGAAATCGTACCGGGCGGCTTCACCAATTGGCATTGCCATAATGGGGCGACTTTCTTCGTCGCCTTGCAAGGGGTCTTCGAGGCGCATTTTCAGGAAGGCGTCCTGGTCAAAGCCAAAGCCGGCGACGTCTATTCCGAGCCTATCGCCAAATTCCATCGCGGCCACAATCCACATCCGGAGTTGGCTTTTCACTGCGTCGGCATCGCCATCACCGCGCCCGATCGCGAACACGTCACGAATTCGATCGAGCGGCCTTGGTAGCACCGAGCGATACGCGATCAGAGGCGGCAGTTTACGGAAAGGCGCAGTGTCACGCCGTAACGAGATCAGCGCCGGCATCCTCGTCTATCGTCGCACGCCTGCGCTCGAATTCTTACTCGCCCATCCGGGCGGACCTTACTGGCGCAGCCGCGACGACGGCGCATGGTCGATTCCCAAAGGCTTGGTAGAGAGCGGCGATTTGCTCGAATGCGCCCAGCGCGAGTTCGAAGAGGAGACCGGATTGCATGCGCCCGAGCCGTTCGCGGCGCTGACGCCGCTCCGCCAGAAAGGCGGCAAGCTCGTGCATGCCTTCGCGGCCGAGGCCGATCTCGCTCTCGACGGATTTTCAAGCAATCTGTTCGAGATCGAATGGCCGCCGAAATCCGGAAAACGGCAAAGCTTTCCCGAGGTCGACCGCATCGCCTATTTTGATCTGCGCACGGCACACCGGAAGATTCTGCCGGGACAGAAGCCATTCATCGACGAGTTGATGATGAAGTTGGGGGAAACCCCGTAGGGTGGGCAACGGCGCGCAAGCGCCGTGCCCACCGATGCGCCTTCACTCCATTTGAGAGTCGACCGGTGGGCTTCGCTGAGCCTGTACTCGGACGGCGCGAAGCGCCGACCCGAGTGCTCAGCCTACCCTACAGGCGCGTGTATTACGCCCTCACCTCTTGCCGTTGGAACGCCACATAACTCCCGACAAAGAGCAGAATACTCGCGGCGATCAGGCCAACGATCTGCGGCCAGGCGACCAACACGCTCTGCCAAAGCGGCAGAGGCGAGCCCATTACGGCGCCCTGGAGCTGACTCAGATAGACCGGCCCCAGCGTACGCGTGGAGGGATGCAGGATGGCGAGCACGATTTCGCCGAACAGCGTCGAAGGCGAAATTCGCGCCAGCATTTGCGCGGTGATGACGAGTGCCGCCTGGTCGTCGGGCGGTACGAAAGCTTGCGCGATCGCCGGCGCCAGCGCCGGCCAGATGACGGTGAGGAATAGCCATAGCCCCAGCGTCACCAGCGCAGCGGTGGCGGCGGAGCGGAAGATGACCGAGAACAGCATGGCGAGCGCCAGCCACACGCCGGCATACGCGATCGTGACGAGCAGGAAGATCAAAACGCGCCCGATCTCCTCCCCGCCCGGCGGTACGCCGAGCATCAGCAGCCCGAGACCGATCAGCAACAGCCAGAGCACCACCAGGCTGACCGTCAGCGTGGCCAGTCCGGCGATGAATTTTCCGAACAAAAGCGCGTCGCGATAAATCGGCTGCGACAGGATGCGCGATAGCGTGCGGCGGTTGTGCTCTCCGTTTACTGCGTCGAAGCCGAGGCCGATCGCCATCAGCGGCACCAGGAATCCAAGGAAGGAGACGAACGACGGCAAAGGATCGCGTGCGGTCGTGAATAGGCGCAAGAACAAGAACGGATCCTGGGCGGTCACCGCGCGCACCTGCGTGATCGCGGCATAGACAGCCGCCAGCGCGACCAACACCACCAGCCATTCGAGCACGCGCATGCGCGCGCTGGTGAGGTGGTCAGACAATTCCTTCAGCACCACCACGCCGAGGCCCTGCCAGGGAGACCCTTCACGCCGCATCACGCACCTCCTGCGCCTGCGCCGCACCCTGGAAATAACGCGTGTAGATGTTCTCGAGACTGGGCTGGTCGAGCGAGAGCTGCTTCAGCCGGCCCTCCCCCGCCACAACCGCGGCCGCGGCTTCCGCGCGCAGATCGCGTTCGCAAGTCAAACGGAAGCGGCCCGGCTCGGGAGTAGCGAGACTACGCACACCTGGCAATGCACCGAGGCGCTTCGCGATGTCCTTGCCGCCCTCGGCTTCGACCTCAACGGTGAACCCGCCGCCAAGCACCTGACGTCCGAGTTCGGCTACGGTACCCATCAATACAATCTGACCGGCATTGAACAGCGCCACGCGGTCGCACACGCTCTGCACGCGATCGAGCAGATGAGACGAGAGCAGAATGCTCACGCCCGATGCCTTCAGCGAGCGGATAAGATCGAGCAGCTCGAGACTTGCCTGCGGGTCGAGCCCGTTGGTGGGCTCGTCGAGAATGGCGATACGCGCGCCCTTCATCACGATCTCTGCAAGCCCGAGCCGCTGGCGCATGCCGCGCGAGAAGGTCGCGACCCTTTTTTCGGCCACCCCGTGCAGGCCGACACGCTCGAGCGCTCCGAAGATTCGCTTCTTTCTTTCCAAACGCGGAATGCCGATCAGACGTGCGGTGTAGTGCAGATTGTCCGCAGCAGTCAGGTTGTCATAGAAGCCGACAGAGTCCGGCAGGTAGCCGACCTCGCGCTTGACCGCGAGCGGTTCGCGCGCCGGATCGTGCCCGAACACGCGCGCCGTGCCGCCGCTGATATCGCTCAAGCCGAGCAACATCAGGATTGTGGTGGTCTTGCCGGCGCCGTTCGGGCCAAGCAGCCCGAAAATCTCTCCGGCGCCGACGGTGAAGCTGACGCTATCGACGGCCGTCGCCGTCCCGTAGCGCTTGCTGAGGCCCGCGGCCTCGATGACCGGGCCGCTCATCGGCGACCGAACCGAGCGACGGCGCCCACCATAATGAGCAGCGCGGCGCCGATGATGCCGATGCCCGCCACACCCCACATCGTTGACGTCGTCACCGTGACGCGGAAGTTCGCGCTGCCGGTCTGTCCGTGCGAGGCAGCCTCGAACGTCGTCGCGTAATCCCCGGCAATAGCTTTGCTCGGCGGCGTGATAAGCGCTTGCACTTCTTTATGCTGGTTGGGCGCGATGCGGTCGATGATCTCTGGATTGAAGGTGATTTTCCAGCCGTCGGGCGCCGTCGAAGAAAGCTTGATGTTCTCCGCCGGAGCGGTGCCGGTATTACTGACGATGACCGGCACCGTGCTCTCGTCGCCCGCGGTCGCGCGCGCGCTGAGTAAGCCCTGGCGGCCCGCGAGCGTGAGTTTCGGCTCGCCGGTGATCGACAGCTTGACGTCGGCGGTGGCGGTCGCGCCGTCGGCGGCCACGTGCACCTTGACCGGGTAATTGCCGGCATCCACCGTGCTCGGCGGAGTGACCTTCAGCTTCACGTCCTTGGTCTTGCCGGCTTCGACCGGAATTGCCGTTAGCTGCTGGCTGCCATAGGCCTCGGTGAACGACGTGTCGAAATTGCGAGGAGCATTGGCGGCGAGGCTGACCAGGAGCTTCTTGCCGCTGTCGTTCTTGATCGTCAGCGTATACGAGAAATCGGAACTCGAATTGCCGCGCAATTCGGGAAGCTCCGGTTGAATGGAAAGCTTGGCCGGCAATTCTTTCGCCAGGCTCACCTGGATCGGCAGCGTGACGTGGGCGTCGGGACCATCGGCGCTGACGGTGAGCGTATGAGTGCCGATCTTGGCGTCCTTCGGCACATCGAGACGCAGATTGAGCGAAACGCTGTTGTCGGTCGACGGCATCGCCGCGCCCACAGGTTGACCGCCGCCGAGCAGCGTCGCCTTCCAGCCGTCCGGCACGCCGGTGACCGCGAGCTTCAACCGCTCCGGCGCAAGGCCATAATTACGCAGCTCCAGATTGACCGTCGAGGCGGTGCCAGGCTGGACAGTGACGGCCGGATAATCGGTAAGAAGATAAAGACCCTTGATATCTGGATGGCTATCGGCGGCGAAAGCCGGTGCGGCGAGCAGGCCGAACGCAACGGCGAGCGCAAACAAGCTCTTTTTCATGGCTACCCCATGGCGAGGCGCCTTCGGCCTCGCAAGAACGTCTCCCCCGAAACGAATATCACGACCCCGTCGCGATGCGGGCGTGATGATGCCCACAATCTTGACAAAATTTTGGATCGGCCGCCGCCGCAAAAGGACGCAGGCAGGTCCACGCTCTGGACGATTTGTCATGGTGAAATTTTGGCGCCGCGGACCAACGGCCAGTCCGGCTCGTTATGCTGCATAACCCATTTCTCTTTGCAGGCCGCTTCGCACCACTCGCGCCACGCCGGCAGCGCCATCACCGAATTCATGTATTGGCGCGCCGGCGCGCTGACGGGCAGGCCGTAAGCGTGCAGCCGCGCGACCACCGGCGCGTACATGGCATCGGCGGCGGTGAAGTCGCCGAACAGAAACGGACCGCCGGTGCCAAAACGGGCGCGGCACTCGCACCATAGCGCATCGATGCGGGCGACATCGGCCAAGACGTCCTCGCCTTGCGGCCGGTGCTTCGGCGGCAGCCACATGTTCATGGGACAATTCCGCCGCAGCGGCTGGAAACCCGCATGCATCTCGCTCGCCACCACACGGGCATGGCTTCGTACGCGCTGCTCCTGCGGCCATAACCGCGCAGTCGGGAAACGCTCGGCGAGGTGCTCGAGAATGGCGAGCGATTCCCAGATGTGTTCATCGCCATCGATCAGCACCGGCACCTTGCCCGCCGGTGAGTAACGGAGGACCTCGTCCCGGCTGCCTGGCTCGTACAGCGGAACGAGCTTCTCCTCGAAGACGATGCCTTTGACCTTCATGGCGATCCATGGCCGCAGCGACCACGAGGAGTAGTTCTTGTTGCCGATGATAAGCGTGAGGGGCATGGCCGGATTCTGGCTGACAGTGGCCCGTCATCCTGAGAGGCTGTGAATGAACTTGCCGCCGTCATTGCGAGCGAAGCGACGCAATCCAGAAGCTATTGAAAATAAACCTGGATTGCTTCGTCGCTGTCGCTCCTCGCAATGACGGAGCCGAAAACTCACAGGCTCTCAGGATGACGGAGACAGTTTATGCTTTCTTCTCTGGCGTTTTTTCTAGCATCTCTACCGGACCACCGGCTTTTTTCCAGGCGCCGAAACCGCCGGCGACGTGCGCCACCGGCTTCATGCCCATGCGGTGCGCCGTTTGCGCTGCGAGCGCGGAGCGCCAGCCGCCACCGCAGAAGAAGACGTACGTCTTATCCTGCGCGAAAACCGGCTTATGATAAGGGCTCTCCGGATCGATCCAGAACTCCAGCATCCCGCGCGGCGCGTGCACCGCGCCGGGCACGCGCCCCTCGCGCTGCAATTCGCGGATATCGCGGATATCGACCAGGACGATGTCGTCCCGCCCGGTGAGCTTGACCGCTTCCTCGATCGGCAGAGTCTCGATCTCGCGCTCGGCATCTTCGACGAGTTTTTTGTAGCCGGTGGTGATGGTCTGCGGCATTGGACCTCCCAGTGTGCGGATGGTGGCAGAGCTCAATCAGCGCGAGTTCTTCCAGGCTTCATAGCGCTTCTTGTTTTCTTCGTTGGGCGGATAGAGACCCGGCAGCTTCTCGCCTTTGTCGACTTCCTGCACCAGCCATGCTTCGAGCAATTCGTGCTCGGTCCCCTCCACCGCCACGAATTCGGCGAGCGCCTGTGGGATCACCACCGCTCCGTCATCGTCGGCAACGATAATGTCTTCCGGAAAAACGGCGCAGCCGCCGCAACCGACGGGCTCGTTCCAACCGACAAAGGTAAGCTGATTGACCGAGGCGGGCGCCGCCACGCCCTGGCACCAGACGGGAAGACGGGTCGCGAGCACACCGTGTCTGTCGCGCATCACGCCATCGGTGATCAGCGCGCCGACGCCGCGCTTGACCATGCGCATGCAAAGGATGTCGCCAAAAATTCCCGCACCCGTCACCCCCATAGCGTCGGCGACGACGACGCAACCCTCCGGCATGGCCTCGATGGCCGAACGCGTGGAGATCGGTTTCGACCAGCTCTCCGGGGTCGCCAAATCCTCACGCACCGGAATGAACCGAAGCGTGAAGGCCGGCCCCACCACGCGCTGGCCGGAGAAGCCGAGCGGCATCGGCCCCGCCATCCAGGAACGGCGAATGCCCTTCTTCAACAACATCGTCGTGATGGTGCCGGTGGTGATATTCTTCAAGGCGTCGATGACGGCGGACATGAGTTTCCTTTTCAAGCAGGAGTGAGCCCGAGCCGCTCGTCGCGCCGGCGCAGCCAGGCGATCAGCGGCAGGGCGAGCATCACCATCCAGGCCTTCCCGATGACTTGGCCGGCGAGAAAATCGAGGGAGCCGAAAGCAAGCCAAAGAAACACGATGGAATCCACCACCAGCCCAACCGCGCTGGAAGCAAACACCGCGGCAACGAGCCGGCGGCGGGCAAGTGGTGTGTAAACCGCGAGATCGGAAAACTCCGACAGCAGAAACGCCACGGCCGACGCAATCACCCAGTTGGGCGGCGCCACGGCGGCGGAGAGCGCCGCACCGACCAAAATAGCGGCAACGCCAAACCAGATTCCGAGCCGCCGCTGCACGAGATCGCGCAGCACCAGGGCGGCGCCGACCATGACCACGCCCGAGGGCGCATCGACGTCGGGCGCGACCGGCAGCACGCAAGGACCGTTCGCCACGCAAAACGTGCCGACGTGACCGATCATCCAGTTCGCCACCGGAACCGTGAGGCAGAAGAGGATGAAAAATATTCCGCCTTCCAGGCCCCTACGTTGCTCGATGCTCATAATGGCGCTTGCTAAATTTGGTGAGTTGGCGGGAGCTTTGCGCGCGCAGTGGGGCCAAAGTCAACCGGGGCCTTACATTGCCGCCACGGCGGATCAGTCCCAGTTCGGCGACCACGACCAGTCGACAATACGGTCGTTGTGGCTGGAGAGGCCATGGATATCCCGCATCTCGGCGTCCGATAGCGCGAAGTCGAAGAGGGCGAAATTTTCCTCCAGCCGCTCGCGCTTGCTGGTACGCGGAATGACTGCAATGCCCTGCTGTACCAAATAGCGCAGGCTGACCTGGGCGGCGGTCTTGCCGTGCGCTTTGCCGACACGTTGGAGCACCGCGTCGCCTTTGGCGCCGCCGCGTGCAATCGGGCTATAGGCGACCAGCGCCATGCCGTGTTTCTTGGCCGCGGCGATGACCTTGTCCTGATTGAGGAAGGGGTGGCACTCGACTTGATTGCAGACGAGCGGTTCGGGCGAAACTCTGTTGGCCTCGTCCATCAGCGCAACGGTGAAGTTGGATACGCCGATCGCGCGCGTGTAGCCTTCGCGCTTCATCTTGGCCATGGCACCGAGCGTCTCCGCGAGCGGCACGCGCGGGTTGGGCCAGTGAATGACCAGAAGATCGATCACATCGAGCCGCAATCGGACGAGGCTCTCTTTGACGGACCGCTCGAGATCATGGGGAGCAAGCAGCGTCGGCTGCACTTTGGTCGTGACGACCACATCCGCGCGCATGCCGGAAGCACGCACACCCTCGCCCACTTCCGCTTCGTTGTCGTACATTTGCGCGGTGTCGATGTGGCGGTAGCCGATGCGAATCGCCTGCTCGACCAAGCGGGCGCAATCCCGGCCTCGCAATGCCCAGGTGCCGAGGCCCAGGAGCGGAATGCGGAAGCCCTTGGCCTCGATAAAGGTATTCATCGCCTTCTCCGGCGGCATTTGCATCTCCGTCCAACCACCAGCGGAATAACGCGAAAGGCTTCCCCTGCCTTAAGGCGTGTCCCATTTCGGCGCATGGGGCGGATTGACCACGCGCACATTGGCGGCATTGAGCGCTTTCAACTCAGCCATTTCATCGGCCGAGAGCTCGAAATCACATATGTCGATGTTCTCCTTGAGGTGCTCCGGATTGGCCGTGCGCGGGATCGCGCTCACGCCCCGTTGCACCAGATACCGCAGCGCCACCTGCGCCGCCGTCTTATTGTGCGCCTTGCCGATGCGCTCGAGCGCGTCGGCGCCAGGAACCTTGCCGCGCGCGATCGGACAATACGCAACGACCGCCATGCCGTGCTTCTTGCAGGCTGCGAGCACCTTGTCCTGGTTAATGAAAGGATGCATCTCGATTTGGTTGCACACCAGGGGCTCCGACGTCACCGCCCAGGCCTCGTCGAGCATGCTGGTGGTAAAGTTAGCGACGCCAACATGCTTGGTCTTGCCATCCTTCTTCGCCTGGCAGAGCGCGCCGACCGACGTCTTGAACGGGACATCGGGATTGTTCCAGTGGATCAGCAACAAATCGACGTAAGGCAGCTTCAGGTTCTTCAAGCTCTGATCGATCACGCGGCGGAAATCGTCCGGGTTGAGGTCGCCTGGACGAACTTTGGTGGTGATGAACGCGTCATCGCGATTGACCCCGGATTGCCGGAATCCTTCGCCGTTCTCGACTTCATTGCCGTAATGAGCAGCGGTGTCGAGATGCCGGTAGCCGATCTGAAGAGCGGTTTTCACCGCCTGCACGCAGGCGTCCCCCTTGAGCGTCATGGTGCCGAGACCGACGGCCGGAATACGGGCACCGTGCGCTTCCATGAACTGCATACTATCTCTCCCTGGATCGTCCTCGTGTTATCGGTGCCTTTGACGGCCGGCAGCATGCCCTTTCGCCGGCAAGCTGCCAACCGGGCGCTCTTTGCGCCCGGTCTCTTGGTGGACCGAACATGGTCCGCGTGAAGCGATGCGACGAAAGACCACGCAAATTCATGCCCGCTCTGCAAAACCGACAAAGCATGCGGCGGCAAGCGATTGGCCGGCCTTCTTACATTGGAATAATTCAAGAATGAAAAATGCCTATTGCATCAATGGCTTTTAGTGCTTTTGTGGAGGCAGCTATTTCAATTTTGGAAATCCCATGCGCCTCCTTCTTTCCGCTCTCTGCCTCGCCGCTCTGGTGTGTAGTGCGCCGGCCATCGCCCAAGCGGCAGACTACACCCTCACCCTCAAGAATCATCGCTTCACCCCGGCAGAGCTCAAAGTGCCGGCCAACAAGCGCGTGACCGTGACCGTGGTTAACGACGACGCCACACCGGAGGAGTTCGAGAGTCACGAACTGAAGGTCGAGAAGGTCATCCCCGGCAAGTCCAAAGGCGTCGTCCGCTTTGGCCCGCTGAAGCCGGGCAAGTACCCGTTCTTCGGCGAGTATCACGAAGACACGGCCAAGGGCACGGTGATCGCGGAATAAATGGATGCTCGGCGCTCTGATCATCGTCTTTCGCGAAGTTCTCGAAGCCGGCCTTATCGTCGGCATCGTGATGGCTGCGACGCGCGGCGTTCCCGGCCGCGGCCGCTGGGTCATGGCCGGAGTCATCGGCGGTGTGCTGGGCGCCGCGATTGTTGCCGCTTTCGCCGGCGCAATCTCGCAAGCCTTCCAGGGCTCGGGCCAGGAGCTATTCAACGCCACCGTGCTCGCCATCGCCGTGGTGATGCTGATGTGGCACAACGCCTGGATGGCGCGGCACGGCCGCGAGATCGCCGTCGAGATGCGGGAGATCGGCGCCGCGGTCAGCAAAGGCGCCCGCCCGCTCACCGCGCTGGGTCTGGTCGTCGGTTTGGCCGTGCTGCGTGAGGGCTCGGAAGTGGTGCTGTTTCTCTACGGTATTTTCGCTTCAGGCACCTCCGGTTCCGCGCTGTTGACCGGCGGCTTGCTCGGCATAGCAGCCGGCGCGGCGTTTACCGCCGTCACCTACTTCGGGCTGCTCGCCATCCCCACCCGCTACATCTTTACGGTAACGACCTGGTTGATCGCGCTGCTGGCGGCGGGCCTCGCCGCGCAATCGGTGCAGTTCCTCAACAATGGCGGCTACTTCGTCGTGCTCGACCACACGATGTGGGACACTTCCTGGCTGCTGTCGGAAGGCAGCATCCCCGGCCGGCTCCTGCACACATTGGTCGGCTATACCGAGCGCCCGACAGAGCTCCAGCTCGTCGTCTACATGGGCACGTTGGTGGTGATGTATTTGCTGATGCGTCTCGCCCGCTACACGCCGCCGCGCGAACGTCAAGCCACGGCTTAAGCGCGCTTGGCCCCGCCCAAGGCCGCGAATGCCGCCTCCGGCGCGCGGTCGATCAGCTTGAGCAACGCCCGCGCCGGACCGCGCGGGCTGCGCTTGCCCTGCTCCCAGTTGCGCACGGTCTCGATCGGCACCTCAATGCGCGCGGCAAATGCGGCCTGGGTCAGGCCGCAGCGCGCCCGCACGTGGCGCACGAAACGGGCCGGATCGCTGTAGTCGATGGCCCGCTCACCACCGTCCGCCAGGATTTCGACGATCCGCCCGTCGGCCTTCAGCCGCACCCGCAGCATGGTTCCCTCCCCGATGCGACGATGGACTTGCGACCTAGGTGATTCGGCGCAACGGACAGTTAACGTGCTTGCTCAGCCGATAGCCTACTCGGCCAATGCGCTAGCGAATGAGGCGAATGTCGATGCCGAGGTCGAGCTTTGCCCATTTCCGGTCGGCTGTCAGGGCAGGCAGCCCCTCACGCTCGGCTAAGGCCAAGCAGGCGCGGTCTGCAAGCGAGAGACCCTGGCGTATGGTCTGAGCGCGCAGGAATCCGGTTCTAGCCGCAAGGTGAATGTCGTAGTCAATGACCCGTGGAGCGATCTTCTGGATAGCGAGAACGGCCATTTCATTGGTGACCCGGCGTTCGACGAGTTTCGACACGATCTCCGCGTAGTTGACTACGGAAAGAATGGCGTCACCCAGCGCCGCGATGACAATATCGACTCCCGGCTCATTATGAATCACGGCGAGAACAGCCGACGAATCAAGAACGACGCTGGTCATCAAGCCGCTCGTTCTCAACTTCACGCCGTCGATCCTCAAGCAACTCGTCGACTAGACTTACATTTTCAGGAATGAACCGGGCAATTATCGCCTGAGCCCTCCGGGCCGCGGCGGGCATAGTCAGTAAATGAAGCTCATCATTTTCGACTGACGCAACGAGCGGGTCGCCGGCCTTCAGGCTGAGCGCTTCCCGTATCGTTGCGGGAATCTCGACGCGACCTTGTTCATCGAGCCTAACCTTCAACGAACCGGCATTTCCGATTCGAGGGTTCGGCTCTGGATCAAGGCCTGCGGCATCTCGCTCATTTTTGCGCTCTTCCTCGACCAGCACATTGCGGACGAACTGATACCGACAAGCCAAAAACTTTGCGATTTGACTGCGGTTGAATCCGGCTTTCGCGAGAGCGCGGATTTTGGCCGATTTGGACGGCAGGCCGCGAGCGACCTGCTCCATGTCCTGGGCTGCTGAACCCATAGAGCCTCCAATTTTTCTCGTGCAATTGGATATATAACAGATACTACCTGATAATCAACACACACAATTGTATTATTATCTTGTCTTCTCGAAAATCTCCCGCCCGATCAGCATCCGGCGGATTTCACTCGTCCCCGCCCCGATCTCGTAGAGCTTGGCGTCGCGCAACAGGCGGCCGGTCGGAAACTCGTTGATGTAGCCATTGCCGCCGAGGCACTGAATGGCTTCGAGCGCCATCCAGGTGGCCCGCTCCGCGGCATAGAGGATCGCGCCTGCGGCGTCCTCGCGGGTGGTGCGGCCCTCGTCGCAGGCACGCGCCACGGCGTAAACGTAAGCCTTGGCTGCGTTCATCGTCACGTACATATCGGCGAGCTTGGCCTGCATCATCTGGAAACGGCCGATCGGCTGTCCGAACTGCTGGCGGTCGTGCACGTATGGAACGACCACGTCGAGGCACGCCTGCATGATGCCCAAAGGCCCTGCCGCCAGCACCACACGCTCGTAATCGAGCCCGGACATCAGCACGTTGACGCCGTTGCCGACCGCGCCCAGCACATTGTCGGCCGGCACCTCGCAATCGGTGAAGACCAACTCCGAAGTATCTGAGCCGCGCATACCGAGCTTGTCGAGCTTCTGCGCCGGTGCAAAACCCTTGAAGCCTTTCTCGACGATGAAAGCGGTAATGCCGCGCGATCCGGCGGTGCGGTCAGTCTTGGCATAAACCACCGACGTATCGGCAATAGGCCCGTTGGTGATCCACATCTTCGAGCCATTGAGGATGTAACGGTCGCCCCGCTTCTCGGCGCGCGTACGCATCGAGACGACATCGGAGCCCGCGGCCGGTTCCGACATCGCGAGCGCGCCGACGTGCTCGCCCGAAAGCAATTTCGGCAAATACCGTCGCTTCTGCGCTTCCGTGCCATTGCGGCGGATCTGGTTGACGCAGAGATTGGAATGAGCGCCATAGGAGAGGCCGACCGCGGCCGAGGCGCGCGAGACCTCTTCCATCGCGACGCAGTGGGCAGCATAGCCGAGCCCCGCACCGCCGTATTCCTCTTCCACGGTAATGCCGTGCAGGCCGAGGGCGCCCATTTCGGGCCAAAGATCGCGAGGAAATTCGTTGTCCCGGTCGATATCGGCGGCGCGCGGCGCGATCCTCTCTTGCGCGAAGTCGCTGACGGTCTTGCGCAACATGTCGATGTCGGTGCCGAGGCCGAAATCGAAACCTGCCCATGCATTGGAGATCATTGCATCCTCCGCAGAGCGCCGCTTGATGCGGTCCCTCCCGAGGAGAACTTTATCCTTCGCGGATCAGGCTGTCAGCGGCTCGGGAAGAGCATCCGCCCTGTCCTGCCACTTCAACAGCCTGTCAATCGCCTTCGCCGGCGCCGGCCGCGCGAACAGGAAACCTTGCATCGCGTCGCAGCCGGCAAGCCGCAACAACGCGTACTGCTCTTCCGTCTCGACACCCTCGACCAGCACCGACAGGCCGAGCGCGCGCCCGACCGCTACGATCGCCTGAACGATAACGCCACCGGTCGCCGAT
>DASTWX010000194.1:0-4014 GCA_035765795.1 Pseudolabrys sp.
TGCGCTGATTGTTACGATAATTCTGGCCTTTTGGAGCGAATCGCCGATCCGCAGTGATTTCTCGATCTTCGTTATGGTCACCGGAGTTTGCATGATCGCGGCCATGTGGATTTTTCCAGAGGCCGGCGTGAAAAAAGGCGACGTCAAGCGGGTAAAATAGCTGTCTGCGGATGGGTGCCGTCCCCCGTCATCGCCCGCGACCCGTCTTCGCCAAGTGGCTTTGACGAGCCGATGCCTCAGCCCGCGAAGAGCGAAGGCGGGAAGCGGGCGATCCAGTAACCACGAGCTATTCAGCGGATTACTAGATGCCCCGCTTTCGCGTGGCATGACAGTGGAGAGGCTGAGCACCGATCACGCGATTCGATCTCGGCGGATATCGCTCTGGCCTCGCTCAGGCTACCCCGAATAATACATCTCGAACTCGACCGGATGCGGCGAGTGCTCGAAGCGGATCACTTCCTGCATCTTGAGATCGATGTAGCTGTTGATGAAGTCGTCGTCGAAAACCCCGCCCGCCTTGAGGAAGGCGCGGTCCTTATCCAGCTCTTCGAGCGCCTGGCGCAAGGAGCCGCACACGGTCGGGATTTCTTTGAGCTCGGCGGGCGGCAGGTCGTAGAGGTCCTTGTCCATCGCCGGGCCCGGATCGAGCTTGTTCTTGATGCCGTCGAGCCCGGCCATCAGCAGGGCCGCGAAGGCAAGATAGGGGTTCGCCATCGGGTCGGGGAAGCGGACCTCGACGCGCTTTGCCTTCGGGCTATCGGTGAACGGAATACGGCAGGAAGCGGAGCGGTTGCGTGCCGAGTAAGCGAGCAGCACCGGCGCCTCGAAGCCGGGCACCAGACGCTTGTATGAATTGGTGGTCGGATTGGTGAAGGCATTGATTGCCTTGGCGTGCTTGATCACGCCGGCGATGTAGCTCAGTGAGATGTCCGACAGACCCGCGTATTTCTGCCCGGCGAACGTCGGCTTGCCATCCTTCCAGATCGACTGATGGCAGTGCATGCCCGAGCCGTTGTCGCCGTAGATCGGCTTCGGCATGAAGGTCGCGGTCTTGCCGTAGATCTGCGCGACCTGCTGAATGCAGTACTTGTAGATGATGAGCTGGTCGGCCATCGTGGTCAGCGGCGAGAACTTCAAGCCCAGCTCGTGCTGGGCGGAGGCAACCTCGTGGTGGTGCTTCTCGACCTTGCAGCCCATGCGCGCCATGGCACCGAGCATCTCCGAGCGCATATCTTGGGCGCTGTCCTGCGGCGGTACCGGGAAGTAGCCCTTCTTGATCCCGATGCGGTGGCCGAGGTTGCCGCCTTCGTAGTCGGTATCGGAATTGGTGGGCAGTTCGACGGAATCGAGCTTGAAGCCGGTGTTGTAAGGGTCCGCCTTATAGCGGACGTCGTCGAACACGAAGAACTCGGCTTCGGGACCGAAGAAGACGGTGTCGCCGACACCCATCGACTTGACCATGGCCTCGGCCTTTTTCGCGATGCCGCGCGGATCGCGGTTGTAAGGCTCGCCGGTCGTCGGCTCGAGCACGTCGCAGACCAACACCAGCGTCGTCTCGGCGAAAAACGGATCGATGCAGGCCGACGCCGGATCCGGCATCAGGGTCATGTCGGACTCGTTGATCGCCTTCCAGCCGGCGATGGACGAGCCGTCGAACATCTCGCCATCGGCAAACGTATTCTCTTCGATCATCGACACGTCGAAGGTCACGTGCTGCCATTTTCCGCGCGGATCGGTGAAACGGAAATCGACGTATTTCACGTCGTTGTCTTTGATCATCTTCATGACTTCTTTGGGTGTGGTCATGGATTGTCGTCCTCGTAATGGGTTGGAATTCGAGCGCGCGAGAGATGTCGCGGCGGATTAGATGGCATCGGTGCCGGACTCGCCGGTTCTGATCCGGATGGCTTCCTCGATATTGGAGACGAATATCTTGCCGTCGCCGATGCGGCCAGTCTGGGCGGCGCGCCGGATCGCCTCGATGGCCTTGTCCACCATATCGTCGCCGAGCACGACCTCGACCTTTACCTTCGGAAGAAAGTCGACGACGTATTCCGCGCCGCGATAGAGTTCGGTATGGCCTTTTTGTCGCCCGAAGCCCTTCGCCTCGGTGACCGTAATCCCTTGAAGTCCTACTTCTTGCAATGCCTCCTTCACTTCATCGAGCTTGAACGGCTTGATGACGGCTTCGATTTTTTTCATCGCACTTTCCTTCTTCCCGGAGGTCTTGCAGGCGTTCCGGAGCGCCGCATTGCGCGATCGACAGTTTCCATTAGCATGTCTCATGCCAATTCGATGGGCGGCCGATTATGAGCCGGCCGCAGGCGCTTAAGCCCAATTCGAGGGGGTGAGCGCCGATCCGCGCCTAATGTTTAGCGCCTAATTTTCAGGCAGTCTGCTCAATAACAGGGCTGGTAGCTTCGTCCGATGCTGGAACTGCTCACGACCGCGGAGATGGCGCAAGCGGACCGGCTTGCCGTCGAGAGCGGTACTCCCGGAATAGATCTCATGGAGCGGGCCGGCCGCGCCGTTGCAGAGGCCGCGTCGCTCCGGACGCACGGCGGCCGTATCGCCGTCCTCGCCGGCACGGGAAACAATGGCGGCGACGGCTTTGTGGCTGCGCGGGTGCTCGCGGCCTACGGCCATCCGGTCCGGGTAATCCTCGTCGGCGAAGCAGGTCGGCTGAAAGGCGACGCGGCCATCGCCTTCGGCAGGTGGGGCGGTTCCCCCGAGACCGCGTCCTCTGCGGCCTCGGCCGAATGCGTTCTCGTTATCGACGCCATATTCGGCGCGGGTCTCGATCGTCCCGTCGAGGGGCCGGTGGCCGGCGCGATCGAACTGATCAACGCGAGCGGCATACCTGTGCTCGCAGTCGATCTCCCCAGCGGCATTAACGGGACCAGCGGAGAGATCATGGGGGTTGCCGCCAAGGCGATCCACACCGTCACCTTCTTCCGGCGCAAGCCCGGCCACCTGCTCCTGCCCGGCCGGCTGCACTGCGGGACTGTTGAAGTGGCCGATATCGGCATCCCGGCGCGCACGCTCGAAAGCATCAAGCCGCGCACCTTTGCCAATAGGCCTGGGCTGTGGAGCCCGGTATTTCCGCTCCCCAAACTCGAAGGACACAAGTACACGCGCGGGCATGCCGTCGTCGTTTCCGGGGGCGCCTCGACGACAGGCGCTGCGCGACTGGCAGCGCGCGGAGCACTGCGCGGAGGCGCCGGATTGGTTACCATCGCCAGTCCGCGCGACGCGCTGGCGATCAATGCCGCCTCAAACCTTGCCATTATGGTGCGGGCCGTGGACGGCGCGAGAGAACTGACCGAGTTCCTGGCGGACAAGCGGCGCAACGCCGTCGTCATGGGACCGGGTGGAGGGGTCGGGGGTCCAATGCGTGAGGCGGTGCTGGCGGCGCTTTCGAGCGAAGCCGGCGTCGTGCTCGACGCCGATGCCCTGACCAGTTTTGCCGACGACCCGGAGGCGCTGTTTGCAGGTATCCGTACGCGCGGGCCCCATGCGACCGTTTTGACACCGCACGAGGGGGAGTTTTCCAGATTATTCAGAATGCTATATGAAAAAGTCAAACTTCCGAACAAACTTCAAAGGGCGCGAGCGGCGGCCGAACTCAGTGGAGCGGTGGTGCTGCTGAAAGGTGCGGACACGGTCGTCGCCGCCCCCGACGGCCGCGCAGCCATCGCCGACAATGCGCCCGCCTGGCTGGGTACCGCCGGCGCCGGCGACGTCCTGGGCGGCATGGTCACCGGCCTCCTCGCCCAGCCCATGCCTGCTTTCGAGGCGGCCTGCGCCGCTGTCTGGCTACATGGCGAGGCGGCAACCGCGTTTGGACCGGGACTTATCGCCGAAGACCTGCCAGAGGCGCTACCTGGGGTCTATCGGCGCTTGTTTGCCGAACTCGTGTCGCACGAGGGAAGGACGATTCAGGGCGTGGTCCCTTGAGCCCGCCCGAAAGCAGCCTATTTTTGTGGTGCCGTTCCAATTTCCCATGATATAAGC
>DASTWX010000195.1:0-9283 GCA_035765795.1 Pseudolabrys sp.
ACAGCATGACCCGGCTGCACAAGGAATCCTACATCAAGAGCATTGAAGCCTCGGTGACGATGGATGTGCGCAGCGACCTCGGCGCCATCAAAGTGCCGACCCTCGTCGTGGTCGGCAGCGAAGACCGGCTCACGACCGTGCGCATGGCGCAGGAATTAGCAACCGAGATTCCGGGCGCCGAATTGTCCGTGATCGACGACGCCGGACATCTGGTGAATATCGAAAAGCCGGCGGAGTTCAATGCGGCGGTCATCGACTTCCTGCGCCGCCATTCCGGGCGTGCGGCAGCATGACGGAGCGCGACTCCGCAGCGGGCCGGCCGCGCCGGGCGCCGCATGCGGCCCGCGACCTCATCCTCAAGGCGGCGACCGAAGCGTTCGTCGAGCACGGCTTTAGCGGCACGAGCATCGAACAGATCGCGGCCCGCAGCGGTGTATCCAAGCCGACGATCTACAGCCATTTCGACAGCAAGGAAGCTCTTTTCGTCGCCATCCTGAACTCGGTCTGCGACAGCTTTGTCGAACCGATCTTGGGGCCGGGCGCGGACGCCGAGGAACTCTCGGGCATATTATTGAAAATTGCCGCGCGCTATACGCGCGCTGTCTTGCGCCCGGACATCATCGCCCTGCATCGGCTTTTCGTCGCCGAAGCCGAGCGTTTCCCCGAGCCTTCGCGGCGCTATTTCGAGGTCGGGCCTGAGCGGGTGCACCGGACGCTGGCCGATTTTTTCAAACTCCGCATGGGGCGCGGCGAAATTCGCCAATGCGATCCGCTGGTCCTGGCGGAATTGTTCGCTGCGCTCGTCCTGGGCCCCATGCGCGCCAGGCAATTGTTCGCGCTGGACAAGGAAGTGGATTGGGCGCGCGTGGATAGTTACAGCCGAGATGCGGTCGCGCTGTTTCTGGAAGGCTGCCGGGCTGGCAAGTCACCAGAAAACGTTCCGAACATGTCTTCCTAACGCGGCATCGCCCGCGCGATCAGCGTCTCGACCTGCGGCAGCATGCGGCGGACCAGGATCGCGTAGCCTTGCGCGTTGAAGTGGGCGCCGTCGCGGGCGCGGAATTTGTGCGACGGCAATTTCCATTGCGCGTAGAGCGCGCCGTTCGCTTTTGCGACACCGGCCAGATCGAGCCCGCCGGCGCCGATCAGCAGCACTTGGATGCGGCGGGCGCGGAGCACGCGGAGGATGGCCGCAAGCCGTGCCCGCACTTGCGCCAATGAGGCGCCGGCGCGCCGGTCGTTGATGCCGAATTCGACGATGGCGATATCGGTGCCGGGATCGATCGCCATATCGAACCGGCGCAGTGCGTGGTGCGCGGTGTCTCCGGCAAGACCGGCGTTCTTCACCGTGACGTCGTAACCTTTCCTGCGCAGCGCCTTTTCGAGTTGGGCCGGGTAAGCCTCCTTGTGCGGGATCAAGTACCCTGATGTGAGGCTGTCGCCGAACGCAACGATGTGTAACGGCCGCGCTGCGGCGATATTCACCGCAAAAGAGAAAGCGAGTGCGGCAATGGCTGTTTTCAACACGCAAAGCATCGGTCTAAATTGCGCGAACTTTGGATTAAAGCAACGGGAGACGCCATGGCCCGCATCCGTTTCGATTTCGGCGCGCTCACGCTCGATGCCGAATTGCTTGACACGCCGACGGCACGGGCGATCGAGGCGGCGTTGCCGGTGACGTCTTCCGTGATGACATGGGGCGAGGAGGTTTATTTCGACGTGCCGGTCGACGTGGCGCGCGAAGCCGACGCCCGGGCGATCGTGACGGCGGGCGAGATCGCTTACTGGCCGGACGGCAACGCCATCGCCATCGGCTTCGGCCGCACGCCGGTTTCGCGCGGCGACGAGATCAGACTGGCAAGCCCGGTCAATATCTGGGCGAAGGCGTTAGGCGACGTGAAGATGCTCAAGGCGGTGAGGGCGGGGATGAAGGTCACGGTGAGCCGGCTTGACTAATGCAGATTCGTGACTATCGCGCCTCCCTCGATCCAATCTAACTCGCGGCCTACCCGGAGCTTTTGTGACGGCGAACCATCGTGAGCGTCAGGTCCCAGACGTTGCGGATGTTGACGATGATCAGCAGCAGCGGAGCGGCGGCGAGCAGATCGAGCGACACGGGCATTTTCAGATAGATTGTGGCTGCCGTAGCTAGCAGAACGAGATAGCCGAGCAACGGCAACAGGCCATAGGCGCAATAATCTTCCCAATAGCTCGTCAGATTGGTCCGCCATACCTGGACCGTGGTGATGATAGACACCATGCCGCCGATCACCGCGGTGGCCACGAGGAGCGCGGCAAAGAGCGCGGGATCGAGCGGCGCTAGGCTGATGGCCGAGACGAAAAATGCGCTGGTGAAATGGATGACCACCGGGCTCATGAAGGTCCGCGTCGCTGCTTTCTGCGCTTCGCTCAGGAAGCCGGCGCCAAGCGAGACGGCGACGAACAGCAGCGCCAGCAGTGTAGCGCCGGCCGTGCCGACCAGCACGTAGAAATCGCTCCACTCCTTCAGTGCGGCGTGCAATTCCACCCGCGGCTCATCCTCGTCCGACGAAGGGCATGGTGTTGGCCATGACCGTCATGAACAGCACATTCGAGTCGAGCGGCAAACTTGCCATGTAGACCACCGCATTGCCGACGTTCTCCGCTGCCATGCGCGGCTCGATCATCTTGCGGCCGTCCGGTTGCGGCACGCCTTCACCCTGAACCATGCGCTCGGTGAGCGGCGATGCGGCGTTGCCGATGTCGATCTGGCCGCAGCAGATGTCGTACTTGCGGCAATCGAGAGAGGTCGATTTGGTCAGTCCGGTGACCGCGTGCTTGGTCGCGGTATAGGCGACGCTGAAGGGGCGCGGCGCGTGCGCGGAAATCGAGCCGTTATTGATGATACGCCCGCCGCGCGGGTCCTGCGCCTTCATGATCTTGATGGCCTCCTGCGTGCACAGGAACATGCCGGTCAAATTGGTGGCCACCACGTTCTGCCAAGTCTCGTAAGGGAGGTCTTCCAGCGGCACTGCCGGCGCGCCGATGCCGGCATTGTTGAAGAGCACATCGAGACGGCCAAAGCTCGATTTGAGCTTATCGAAAAGGGCAACGATCGACTCGCGTTTCGAGACGTCGGTGGGCACGACCAGCGCCTGCGTGCCGGCGGCCTTGACTGCGCGGGCGGTTTCTTCGAGCGGTTCCGGACGGCGGCCAGCGAGCACCAGGTTGTAGCCCGCTTTGGCGAGCGCCACCGCTACGGCTTTGCCGACACCGGTGCCGGCGCCAGTCACCAGCGCAATCTTCGAAGATGCCGGCATGAAATGCTCTCCTGCGCGAAATGAACGGCCCGCAATAGCACAAAGGCAACGGTGCGCCAGGGACCCATTATGCCAAATTCTGAGTCGTCATGCGCGGGCTTGACCCGCCTGCGGGCCGAAGCGCTTTTTTTGGTTCGGCCAGCGAACCCTTCGGCGGGCGAAGGCCCGCGCATCCATGAAGAGTTGCCGATCGTAAAGGACTTACGTTCTTTTCGTTCGCGGACCGGCCTTGTGGATTGCCGGGACAAGCCCGGCAATGACGCGGTGGATCGTGTCAGCTTGCCAGCGCCGCGGGCTTGAATGCCTCCGGCGCACGCAAGCGCGCGCTGATCTCGGCCGCCGGTACGGCCCTGCCGAAGCGGAAGCCCTGCATCTGGTGCACGCCGGCCGCGCGGAGGAAGAGTTGCTGGTCGGCGGTCTCGACGCCTTCCGCCGTCACCTGCATGCCGAGGCCGCGACCGAGACTGACGACGGCATGCACAATCGCGGCGGCGTCCGCCGCCTTTTCGATCGCCCGCACGAAACTGCTGTCGATCTTGAGCTTATCGAACGGGAAGCGGCGGAGGTACAGCAGGCTCGAATAACCGGTGCCGAAGTCGTCGAGGGCGATCTTTACGCCCAGTGCCTTCAGCCGCAACATGGCCGCCTCGGCGCTGTCCAGATTGCCAAGCAGCACGCTTTCGGTGAGCTCGATCTCCAGCCGAGTGGGATCGAATTGCGTCTCGGCGAGTATCCGCTCGACAATGTCGACGAAATCGCCACGGCGGAATTGGATCGGAGAGACGTTGACCGCCACCGTCACGCGCGGCCAAGCCTTGCCGTCGATGCAGGCGCGGCGAAGCGCCCAGGCGCCGAGCTCGATGATCAGCCCGCTGTGCTCGGCGGCGGAGATGAATTCGCTGGGCGGAATGGCGCCGCGGCGTTCGTCTGTCCACCGGCAAAGCGCCTCGACGCCGAGCACCCTCTCGCCGTCCTTGCTCACGATCGGCTGGTAGTGGAGCTGGAGCCGATCGTTTTCGATCGCGTCGCGCAGATCGGCCTCCAGCAGCTTGCGGTTGGAGAGATCGGCATCCATGGCCGCGTCGTAAATGCACGCGCGGTTGCGGCCCTCGTTTTTCGCACGGTAGAGCGCCATGTCCGCATAGCGCATGATGTCGGCGGCGCCCGCGCAGTTCCGGTCGATGACCGCAATGCCGACGGAGGCCCCGATGACGATGTTCTGCCGGTTGATGGCGTAAGGCGCGCAGATCGCGTCGATGATGCGCTGTGCGAGAGCGATCGTCTTGCCGGTATCATTCCCGATCGCGGAGATCACGGCGAATTCGTCCCCGCCCAGCCGTGCGACTAGATCGTCGGCGCGCAGCGTGCGCGACAGCCGGAGCGTGACGTCGCGGATCAACTCGTCGCCGATCGGATGACCGAGCGTATCGTTGACATCCTTGAAATGGTCGAGGTCGATGTAGAAGACCGCCGCCGGCGCGCTGCCATGACGTACCTCGTCGATGACCGCTTGCAGCCGTTCGCCGAAATAGATGCGGTTGGGAAGCCCGCAGAGCGGATCGTGCATCGCCAAATGATGCAGCCGCGATTCGCCGCTCGCGATTTCCGCCGCCGTGCGGCGCATGTAGCGCAACACGAAGATCGCCAGCAGTGCGAAGCCGGCCAAAGCCACCGTGATGAAAGGAAGGACGCTGTGCACGATCTTGGCGCCGGGCTGATTAGGCGTCCAGGCAAAGCGCGCGATGAGCTTGCCGCTCGGAGCGGTGAAATCGTAAACGTGATCGCCGGCCGGCACAGGCTTGTTGCCGAGCTCACGCAAATTCTTCATCCGCAATTGCGCGGCGATGCCGGTGAGCAGATTGCGTTCGACGAATTGCACCGACATCAACACCGGCGCAACGCCCTGCGGGGAGCCGGGCGTGCCGATGGCCGGTCCGATCGCGGCCACGGCAATGATGGCCGGCCGGTGGAGCAGGTCGCCGATTACTGCCGCGCGCGGCCGCGCTCCCGGCCCGATCGTGCTGGATCGCACGAGCGCGATCGAGTTTGGCAGCTTGGCCGTCTGCCCGCGCGTGTAGGCGAGCACCGCTCTGAGCTTGGGCTCTGCCGCTTTCAGCCACGCCAGATCGGCCGGCCCGCTGCCCGTCAGCGCATACAGGGGCTGGTCGCGGCCGTCGAAAATGAAGACGGAATCGTGATCGAAAAAGCTATGCAGCCATTGGCCGACACGTTCTTCGACCCATGCCGGATTGAATTTCTCGCGGATGTTGCGGTTCGCGGAGGAGCCCGAGGCAACGCTTTCCACCTCGCGCAGGAGATGTGCTCCCCGGCTGGCGAGAGCCTGCGACAGGAGCTGCTCGTCGTGCTGAATGGCGACTTCGTCGGCGCGGTTGGCGGAAGAGAGCACCGCGAGCACGATGCAGACGATCGCGACGGCCACGATCGCGCCGATCGGCACCACGACACTCAGGCGTGCGCGGTCCCAGCGGGTGAGCGGTCGATGGTCGATGGCGCGCGGGCGGGCGAGCAATCGTCGGGCCCCCTGAAACATTGTCGTGACAGGACTTTTCGTGCCAGAGGCTAGGGCGAAATGCTTGCCATTCGCTTTCCTCAATAGGTGAGCGGCCCTCCTCATTTGTGAGGACGCGTTAACCAGCGGTAAAAATGCGTTCTCCGGAACCCGCCGGACACGGCTTCTTTGCGCCGCTTGAGCGGTGCTTGCGGGCAGGGTAGGTGTTCCGGGGCCCTTTCCGAGAAAGCGATAGACCCCGATGAGCCGTTCCACGCCAGAAATCGTCACCGCGGCCGTGCTGGTGATCGGGGACGAGATTCTGTCGGGCCGGACCAAGGATAAGAACATTGGCTACATCGCGGATTTCCTGACCGCGCTCGGCATCGATCTGAAGGAAGTGAGGGTGATTTCCGACGACGAGGAGGCCATCGTCGAGGCGCTCAATGCGCTGCGGACGAAGTATTCCTACGTCTTCACCACCGGCGGAATCGGCCCGACCCACGACGACATCACCGCCGACGGGGTGGCGAAGGCGTTCGGTGTCGGATTGCCACACCATCCGGAGGCGATGGCCATCCTGAAAGAGCGCCTCGCCAAGACGGGCGGCGAACTGAACGAAGCGCGCATGCGGATGGCCCGCATTCCGGAAGGCGCGCAGCTGATCCCCAACAGGGTGTCGGGCGCGCCCGGATTCTGGATCGGCAACGTTATCACCATGGCGGGCGTCCCTGCGATCATGCAGGCCATGCTCGACGAGGTGGCGCCGAAGCTGAAGACCGGCGTACGGGTTCTCTCCGAGACCATCCGCGCCGATGCCAAGGAGGGCGATGTCGGCACTGAGCTGGGCGTCATCGCCAAGGCTCATCCCGGCGCGCTGATCGGCAGCTACCCGTTCCTCGACGACAAACTCGGACCGAATACGAACATCGTCGTGCGCGCCCGCGATCCGGAGCTATTGAAAGAAGTGAAGGCGGCAGTGGAAGCAATGCTGGTGAAAGTGAGGAAGCACGCCTCCGGCAGCGCGCGGTAAAACTATCTAACTCTCCGTCGTCATTGCCGCTTGACCCGCCTGCGGGCCGAAGCTCTTCCGATGTGGTTACACCGGTCGACCCTTCGGCGGGCGAAGGCCCGGCGATCCATTGACGGGCCGAACAGCACGCCTCTAAGGCACTTATGCGCGGCTACGCATCATGGATGCGCGGGCCTTCGCCCGCCGAAGGGTTCGCTGGCCGAACCACAAAAAAGCGCTTCGGCCCGCAGGCGGGTCAAGCCCGCGCATGACGGGTCCGAGAGGAAGGCGGGTGTAAGTAGTGACGATGACAGACCAGAACATCCCCCGTCAGCCGGAAAAGATATTCCCGGTCTCCTGGGATCAATTCCATCGCGATTCCCGCGCGCTTGCGTGGCGGCTGCACGCGGCGGGACCGTTCGATGCCATCGTCTGCATTACCCGTGGCGGGCTGGTGCCGGCGGCGATCGTTGCGCGCGAATTGAACGTACGCATTATCGAGACGGTCTGCATCGCGAGCTATCACGATTACAAGAATCAAGGCGACATGAAGGTGCTGAAAGGCGTGGCGGCGGAGGTCGCGTCGATGCGCGCGGAAGGCAAAGGTGTGCTCATCGTCGACGATCTTGTCGATACCGGCAAAACCGCGCGAATGGTGCGCGATCTCTTGCCGGTCGCGCACTTTGCCACGGTTTACGCCAAGCCGATGGGCCGTCCACTGGTCGACACCTTCATCACCGAGGTGTCGCAAGACACGTGGATCTATTTCCCCTGGGATACGGGACTGGCATTTCAGCCGCCGATCCGCCCGGGCGGCGATTGACATGCGCCGTCATTCCGGGACGGCGCGTTAGCGCCGGGTCCGGAATCCAGAGGCAGATGCCGTGGGTGTCTCTGGATTCCGGGCTCGCTCCCTTCGCTCGCGCCCCGGAATGACGTAGAATATTGCGAAACGAGAGGACGTAGCCCCATGACCGCCGCCGCTCAGAAGCAAGCCGCCGATGACTTGCGATCGCATCACGTAAAGCCTGACGACATGCCGTGGGAGAAGCTTCAGTTTCCCGGCTGCGAGATCAAATCGCTGTTTTTCGACCGCAACACCGGCGTCGCCACGTTGCTGTTCAAGATGGAGCCGGGCGCGGAATTGCCCGATCATGAGCACGCCTTGATCGAGCAGACTTACGTGCTGGAAGGCTCGCTGGTCGACAAGGAAGGTCCCGACGCCGGGCTCGAGGTGAAGGCCGGCGAATTCGTCTGGCGGCCGGCGGGCAGCCGCCATTCGGCCTGGTGCCCGAATGGCGGCCTGATGCTGGCGATTTTCCAGGTGCCGAACAAGTTCTTCGACAAGGAAGGCAAGGCCACCGATCCCGCCGGCAAAGATTGGGACAAAGCTTGGGGGCATCTGGTGGCCGGGCGGCGCGGTGCGGGCGGCTGATCACGGCGCGTGAACTTGCGTGCCGGCATCCCTGAATCATGGGCTTGACCCCGGCATCCATGATGAGCTTCGGTGTGAGATGGATAGGAGAGCGGAATGATCACTGTTTACGGTTCGCCGCCGACGCGGGCGCTTCGCGTTCTTTGGATGCTCGAGGAAATGGGCCTCCCGTATGAGATTCACGCGGTCGAGTTTGCGAAGCGTTTCGAGGATGCGGAGTTCTTGGAGGCCAGTCCTACGGGGTCTTTTCCGGCCATTCGCGACGACGACACCTGCGTCATGGAGTCTTGCGCGATCCTGGAATATCTTGGTGCAAAGCATGGCCCGACGCCGCTGACGCCGAAGCCGTCCGACGCCAACTACCCTGCCTATATTTCATTTTTGCATTTCGGCGAGGCGTCGTTGAGCGGGCCCTTGAATGTGACCATCGGCTCGCGTTTTTTCGCGCCAGACGATCAAAAGGAGAATTGGGGTTCACAACTGGCGATGGATCAATTCGTGCGCAAGTCGGCGGCCTTGCGTGGGGTGTTGAGCAAGTCTGAATTTGTGGCGGGAGATACGTTTACCGCGGCGGACATTTCCTGCGGGTTCGCGCTTGGCTTGGCGCGATTTCTCGGATTTGACGACAAACTCGATTCGACGGTCCGCGATTATGCCGCGCGTCTGTCGCAGCGTCCCGCCTTCCAGCGTGCGATGAGCAAGGCGCAGCCCTTGAGCTAGCTGACCGGTAGATATTTCGATCGTACGGCGTGAAAGCCGGAACGAAGTCACGCGGACGTGGCGGAACGGTAGACGCAACGGACTTAAAATCCGTTGGGCGTAAGCCCGTGAGGGTTCGAGTCCCTCCGTCCGCACCACAAGCATTCAACGAACAATCGCCCATGTTGCGCCGCATGTGACGCAAAAAAGTCATATGCGCATGGTGATTCAATATGTTACTTAGTTCCTACTGTGATTCGTAAGCGTTCTTGCGTGAGTGATTCATTCGTCTGTCATCAGCAAATGGAATCGGCTCATGAACGTCATCG
>DASTWX010000196.1:0-12271 GCA_035765795.1 Pseudolabrys sp.
CTCGCCGCCCATTTGGGTGAAGCCGAGCGTCTTGCGGTCCATCCACTGCGCCATGAAATGGCAGCCGATGCCGGCATAGGCGCGGCTCCCCTCGGGCACGCGGGTCGACGTGTTGTGCGGACAGCCGGAGCAGAAATAAGGCGTGCGCAGAGCGATGTCGCCGGTCTCGGCCAGCGCCCGCTGCGCCGATTTGAGCCGCGCCACATGCGCCGCGATCTCATCATTGGCGCCGAAGCGCAACAGCCGCTCGCCGATGCAGATGGCGACATCGTTGGAATCGAGCGCGCCCTTGACCGGAAACAGCCAATTGCCGTCTTCGTCCTTCTTGCCGATGCAGACCGGCTGGTTGGCGGTGCCGTAAAGCTCCTCGCGCACCTGCACTTCGATTAGCGAGCGCTTTTCCTCGACCACGACGATGAGGGAAAGGCCGTCGGCAAAAGCGACGAGGTCATCGCGCGGGATCGGCCACGGGCAGCCGACCTTGAACAGGCGGATGCCGAGCTCGTTGCACTTCAACTCGTCGATGCCCAGCTCGTCGAACGCCTGGCGTACGTCGAGATAGGCTTTGCCGGTGGTGATGATGCCGATTTTCGGCGCGCTGCCGCCGGAAGTGACGATCCGGTTGAGGCGGTTGGCGCGTACGAAGGCGAGCATGGCGTCCCGCTTGAAATCTTGCAGCCGCGCTTCCTGGCCGAGAATGGTATCGGCGAGACGAATGTTGAGGCCGCCGTCAGGCATGGCGAAGTCACTCGGCGTGACGATCTGCACGCGCTCGAGGCTGGCATCGACCACGCCGGTCGATTCGACCGTCTCGTGCATGCACTTGAGCGCCGTCCAGGTGCCGGTGAAACGCGACATCGCCCAGCCGTAGAGCGCGTAATCGATAATCTCCTGCACGCCGGCCGGGTTGAGGATCGGCATCATCACGTCGACGAAATGGAATTCGGACTGATGTGCCGTGGTGGAGGATTCGGCCGTGTGGTCGTCACCCATCAGCGCGATCACGCCGCCGTGCTTCGACGTGCCGGCCATGTTGGCGTGGCGGAACACGTCGCCCGAGCGATCCACGCCCGGCCCCTTGCCGTACCACATGCCGAAGACGCCATCGAACTTGCCTTCGCCGCGCAATTCGGCCTGCTGCGAACCCCAGAGCGCGGTGGCGGCAAGCTCTTCGTTCAGGCCCGGCTGGAATTTGATGTCGACGGCGGAGAGAAAGCGGCCCGCGCGCATCATCTGCTGGTCGAGGCCGCCGAGCGGGGAGCCGCGGTAACCCGTGACGTAGCCCGCAGTGTTGAGGCCGCCGCGCCGGTCCCGCTCCTTCTGCATCAGGAGGGCGCGGATCAGCGCGTGATAGCCGGTCACCAGGATACGGGTGTGGGCGAGGTCGTATTTGTCGTCGAGGCTGACCGATCGAAGCGTCATGCGGAGCCCCTGCGGTTTGCGCGAAAAACCGAACATCCGGCTTTCTGATCTATATAGGACAGCGCCGACCCGGCCGGAAGCGATAAGGCCAGCCGCTTCAATTACATGTTTTTCATTACGCTGAGGCGGGCCGGCCCGACAGGAAGTTTCCCTGCGGCCCGTCGCCGCGCATTTTGGCGCGCTGCAGCAACGGGGCGGGAATCGGAGGCTGGTGGGCCGCACGCCAACGGCGGCCGATAGGGGCATGGCCGAAGCCTTAGCGGGATCGCATGGCGCATGCGCCCACACCAATAAAACAACCACTCGTCAAGAACGCTTAGGGTGATGTAATCTTCGCGCGCATCGAGATGTATGGAATACCGGCTTGCACGGCGCTGGATCCGTTGCGTGCGTTGTTAGTCGAAAAGCGGGGGTGTCATGGCGGTCATCTTCAACGAAAGCACGGCCGAAGCCATTGCGGAAGACGGCGGCGCGCATCGGCAGCGCTTATTGAGCGCGGCGCGCGTGCCGGGCACCGCCATCCTGCTCGACCGGCTCACGCTCGATCCTGGCGGGGCCGTGCGGCTCGCAGTGCCGACAACCGGCATCGCCTGGTTGCAGGGACTTGACGGTGCAGCGACGCTCGCCGGCGGGCAAGACGGACACGAGCTCACGGCCTCGCATGTCGCCTTTCTGCCGCCCGGCTTTGCCGCCGATTTGCGCAGCGCGCGCGGCGCCACATTCCTTTACGGCGAAGTCCCGCAGGCTGTCCGGCTCGATCCTGGCGCTGCCGAGAACCCGCCGCGATTGCGCATTGTCGATTGGACGCGCGAGCCGGTGCTCGATTCCGAACACGACGCGCGCAAGCGCATTTACCTGGTCACGCCGAAACTGTTTGGCACCAAGGCGGTGAAAGGCGAGATGATCATCTATCCGCCCGGCACAGCGGCGGCGAACCATCACCACGAAGGCGCCGAGCATTTCATGTATGTGCTGCGCGGACGCGGCACGGTCTATGCGAACGAGCAGCCGTTCCCGGTGCGGGCGGGCGACGTGATCTACTATCCCGACCGCGAGCGGCACTTTCTCGAAGCGGCCAAGGACGACGAACTGGTCTTCGGCGAATTCTTCGCTCCGGGGGAGTACCGCACGATCTGGGTCAACGAGAACCTGGTCTGCACCTGGCACCCGACCGGCCGCGACATCCACGGCCGTGCACCGTCGCGCGAGATCAAGTCGCACTCGTCGGTGACGAACCCAACGGACGTGTGAGGCCCGCCTGCCGCCTTTTGGCCCAGCCAATTTCTCTTTGCTGAAAGTGAATGATGTCATGACGACCATGCGCGTCAGCGACCTGCCTCTCCCCCTTATCGGGCGCGGCAAGGTGCGCGACATCTACGCCGTCGGCGGCGATCGCGTGCTGCTGGTGGCGACCGACCGCATCAGCGCTTTCGACGTGGTGATGGCGGAGCCGATCCCGATGAAGGGCGCGGTGCTGACGCAGATCAGCGGCTGGTGGTTCTCGCAACTCGAAGGCATCGTGCCGCATCACATGATCGCCGCGGACGCCGACGCCATCGTCGCGCAGGTCCCGGAGCTGAAAGATTACCGCAGCGCGCTGGCCGGCCGCGCGATGCTCTGCAAGCGCACGACCGTGTTCCCGATCGAGTGCGTGATCCGCGGCTATCTCTCCGGCTCCGCCTGGAAGGAATATGCCGAGCGCGGCACCTTGGCGGGCGAAAGGCTCGCATCGGGCCTCGTCGAAAGCGGCAAGCTCGAGCCGGCGATCTTTAGTCCCGCCACCAAAGCGGAGGCCGGCCATGACGAAAACATCACCGTCGCGCGCATGCGCGAGATCATCGGCGCCGAGGCGACGGCGGCGCTCGAACGGATGACGCGCGCGGTCTACGCCAAAGGCGAGGCCATTGCTCGCGCCAACGGCATCATCATCGCCGACACCAAGTTCGAGTTCGGCCGCGATGCGAGCGGCACGATTCTGCTGATCGACGAAGCGATGACGCCGGACAGCTCGCGCTTCTGGGCGGTGGACGCCTATGCACCGGGGCGCGCTCAGCCAAGCTTCGACAAGCAGCCGCTGCGCGACTATCTCGACGCCGAGCGCCGCGCCGGACGCTGGAATGGCGAAGCTCCGCCGCCGCCTCTTCCCGCGAGCGTGGTCGCGGCGACCAGCAAACGCTATCTGGAGGCCTATCGGCGGCTGACGGGGAGCGAACTCTGACGGAGCGCCATGGCGGGTGGGATGCTACCCCGGGGGCAAAGCTCATTGAGCTCGTATGACAATTTCTCCCTTTTTGTCGACGAAAGCCGATCTCTAGTCCGCGCCGCGACGAGCTTCATCCCCGGCCGGCTCTTACGTTTACTTTCTACTTTCGGCAGTTCATCGTGAGCCCCGGGCCATGCTTGCCCTGAACCCGCCGCGACGTAGAATGCCACACCTTGCAAAGCGGGGAATTCGGCAGTTGTCGCGGGCAGTCTCCAAGGCGAGGACCTGACAATTTGGACACCCGAGCAATCGGTGCACCAGCACATACCGCAGGGTTGCGCTCGCTCATTGGAACTCGCGGCTTTTTGCCGGCGCTTCTGACGTTTGCCGCGATCATAGCCGCTTACGTTGGCTTGGCCGAACTCCTCCTGCGGGCTCCTTGGATAAACCCCTCTCATGCGCCGTTCTGGCCTCCAACGGGACTGGCGATCGCGGTGCTGGTGTTGTGTGGCCCGCACGTCTGGCCGGCAATCGCGGCGGGTTCATTGCTGGCTTCATTAACCACGGCGAGCACGTATTCGTACTCAGCCGTTACTAGCCTTGCTGTTGTCCTCGCATCGCTTGCCGGCTACCGGCTCTTGCCCCGCCGCGTTACCGGCGCGGGCGAGATCGGAGATCCGGAGCTTGTTGCGCGATTAGGGCTTGCGTGCCTATTCGCCTCGGCGCTGGCGGCTCTCATCCTCGCCGTCGGGACAATGCTTCTCGTCCTCGAAGCGAGCGGGGCTCATTCTGCTGTCGAGTGGGCGACGTGGTCGCTCGCAGACCTCGCCGGTAGTCTTCTGCTGGCGCCGGGCATCATTCTTTGGGCAGAACGGCGGCCTTCAGTCACCGGTCTACTCAATACGAGTGCAGTGCTGATCCTGTCGATTGCCGTCGCGTTCGTTGCATTCTGGCCTCTGCGCCGTATTGGTTTGACGGAGTATGATGCATTCCTCGCGCACCGAAATCTGCTCGCATTGCTGATCTCAATTCCGCTGGCATGGACTGCCCTGCAAGGTGATCGGCGCGCGACCATTTCGACAGCGGCCGCTTTCGTCGCGACGAGCTTGTGGGCGTTTTCCGATCAGACGGCTTCATTTTCGGACCAAAACAGCATCGTCCTTTTCCTGGCCGGAATAGCGATTTGCCTGGCTATTCCGCCCCTGCTCCTCGCGACGGGCATCTCCGCCCATCAGAGGCGAGAGGAGCGCCTGGCGATCTTTCAACAAGGCATCCGGCGCAATCTGGCAAAGACTCGTTCCTCGCTCTTGTTCGCCGAGAGCCACTTTCAGCTGCTGATCAGGGATGTAACCGACTATGCCATTTTCGTCCTTGACACCTCGGGAAAGGTGGCCAGTTGGAACGAAGCGGCCGAGCGGATCATTGGATATTCAAACGATGAAATCATCGGCAAGCAATTTTCCGTCTTTTTTCGGCCAGACGACCGGCGCGCGGGCGATCCCACGCGCGCGCTCGAGGTTGCCGTTCAAAACGGCAGAACAGCCATTGAAGGGTGGTGGCTAAAGAAAAATGGAGAACCGTTCTTCGTGAGTGGCACGATCGCATGCGTTCGCAACGCAAGCGGCGAGCTCATTGGCTTCTCGAGCGTCATGAGAGACTCCACGGAGCGGCGAAACGCTGAAGAAGAACTCGTCGAAGCTCGCGAGCAGCTTGCCATGGCGCAGAAAATGGAAGCCATTGGCAAGCTCACAGGGGGCATCGCCCACGATTTCAATAATCTTTTGATGATTATCGGCGGCAATGCGCAGATCTTCAAGCGCCTGTTGGATCCTAAATTGCCGCGGGCGATCGAGGCCATTCAAACTGCGGCTAAACGAGGCGAAATCCTGACGCGCCAACTGTTAACGTTCTCGCGTCGCCAGCATCTTAATCCAAGTGTGGTGGACCTTACCACGGTCATTCGCAATATGCGGCCGATGATCGAAAGCTCCCTGCGCGGCAACATCGTTTACAAGGAGCGATTCGATAAAAGTACTCTCGCGGCAAAGGTGGACGTGTCCGAATTGCAGTTGGCGATCGTCAACCTGGCTGTTAACGCGCGAGACGCCATGCCGAATGGCGGTACGTTTACTCTCTCCATGGCAATGGCTTCGCCCGAAGATCTCATTGGCGCGTTTCGCGGCGGCACATTTGCAGGATTGACCTTTCAAGATACCGGCACCGGCATTCCGCCCAATCTGCTAACGAAGATTTTCGACCCGTTCTTCACGACGAAGGAGGTTGGCAAAGGAACGGGCCTGGGGCTGTCGCAGGTCTATGGCTTTGCCCATCAGGCCGGTGGAACCGTCAAGGCCGAAAGCAAGGTCGGAGAAGGCACGGCGATTACCGTATACTTGCCGCTGAGCGACGAAAAAGAACTCTCGGGGAATGAGTCAACTTCCACTGCACCATCCGACGACACGCGCAAAGTTCTCTTGGTTGACGACAGTGCTGAAGTTGCCGAGGTGACAGCATCATTGTTCGAGACTCTTGGCTATCGCTCTGTACATCGGCCTTCGGCTGAATCGGCTTTGGAGTTACTGGCAGAAGATTCGAGCTTTGATCTTGTCTTCAGCGATATCGTCATGCCGGGAAACATTGATGGTCTCGGGCTTGCCAAAGAAGTCCGTGCTCTCTATCCGCACCTTCCCATTATTTTGAGCACGGGCTACAGCGAGGTCGCACAAACCGTTCCTTCTGGTCTGCCACTGATTCGAAAGCCATTCGATTCGGAAAGACTGAAAGGTTCCATCAAGGACGCGTTGAATTCCGCGGTATAACGCGCACAAAGAAAGCCCCGCCGCGGCGGGGCTCAGGTTTTGAGAAGTCGTACGCCGCGCTATTTCTGCGGCTTGTTCATCTGCATGTTGTTCTGGCTACCGCTGCCGGACGGTTGCATGCCGCTCGTGCCGCTCTGCTGCCCGCCGGCACTCGCATTGGGCTGGTTGCCCTGCCCGGTGGTCGACCGATTTTCCGGCTTGGCACCCGACCCGTTCGTTGATTGGTTGCGGCCTTGGCCATTCGTCGACTCGTTTTGCGGCTGCTGATTGTTGCCCTGGCCCCTGGTCGCCTTGTTCTGCGCGGGCTGATGGGTGCCTTGCGCATTGGGCTGGTTGCCCTGCCCGCTGGTCGACTGATTTTCCGGCTTGGCACCCGACCCGTTCGTCGAGTGGTTGCGGCCTTGGCCATTCGTCGACTCGTTCTGCGGCTGCTGATTGTTGCCCTGGCCGCTGGTCGCCTTGTTCTGCGCGGGCCGACTGGCGCCCTGCGCATTGGGCTCCTCGCCCCGTCCGCTCGTCGCCCGATTTTGCGGAGCGTTGGCGCCTCGATTGTTGGCGTTCGGCTCCTGCTGCGCGTTCGGTTGATTGCTCTGCACGTTCGTGCGCGTATTCTCCCGGACGCTGCTCCCGGTGGTCGCAGTCCCGCGCTGTATGTGGCTCTCGGCGATCTTGCCTTGCAGCCCGAGGCTCGTCACCGTCCGTGTGTTGATCACCCCGGTGGCCGGCAGACCCTCCCGCTCCTGAAATGTGATCAGGGCGTGGCGCGTCGCCGGACCCCAGACACCGTCTACCTGAATGTCATAGCCGCGCTTGACGAGCACCTGCTGCACGTCGCGGATTTCGGCGGTACTGAGTTCGACGCCGCCTGACACCGCGCCGTAACGCGGCCCGCCGCCCAGCGGAACGACGGCGACGATTCTTCGCTGCGGGGTGAGGATGATGATCTCGTCCTCGGCGACGAAGAAGTAGTCGTCACGATACGCCGGAAAGACATCCACCAGCGTCGGATACTCGGAGATCGCGACGTAGTGCACGCTACCCGGCACGACGACGCCAGGATCAAGGGCAAAGCTGACGCTGCTCAGCCGCGGCACTCTGTTCGTAGAGAGAACCGATTGCTGAATCCGGGTGCGCTGCCGCGAGGTGAGCCGGACATTGCTGCGCTGCTGCGTGGCCGCCTGTGTGCCAACGCGACCTTGCGAGCCGCCATTGCCCTGGCCGTTTGTCTCGGTATTGCCCTGGCCGGTGGTGCTGCGCGTATTGGCCGGATGCTGCGCATTGTGCTCAGTACGGCCGGGCCTGGTTTGTTCATGCGCGGCCTGGCCGTTCGTGCGGTTGTGCTCCCGCGTCGTCTCGTTGCGCTGTGCGTTGCCGTGCTCGATCTGCACAGCACCACGGCCTTCGCCACCTGCGCCGACAGTGGCTCCTTTGCCGCCGTGCCGGGTCTCAGTGTTGCCATGGGCGCTCGACGATCCGCGCATGTGCTGACCGCCGCCTGGGCCGTGCCCGCCCTCACTGCTGATGCCGCCCGCGGCTTGTCCTTGTCCGCGTGTGCCGGTCCCCTCGTGCATCCCCTGCGCCGATGCCACGCCGACGCCGGCGAGGAGCACGGCGGTGCTGAGTAACAGCTTCCGTGTCGTCATCTTCCGTGTCGTCATGCTCATTGTGGTCCTCGTTTGCTGTGTTGAACATTGGTTCCGCGGCGTGCGCCGAACCAACCCCGCGCCGTTCGCGCGCGAGGCAAAAGTAGAATGGATGGCTTGGTTAACGCGTTCCGCAGTTCCAAGCACACGTGTGCCAGGAATGGACGTGCGCTCGCGCAATCGTGACACGCTGTATGCGGAACCTTGCGGACAGCCGGCGCGCGCTTCACACGAGAGGCGTTGCTCCCTCATGCTCGAAGTTCCGGGTGCGCATCCGTTCCTACCACTGGACGTCCTGACGCCGGACTGCCCTTCTTCCCCGGCAATGGTCAAAACCGGGCCGATGTGCCAAGCAGGACCGAAGCCGCCCGGGATCTCGTATGCTGCAATCCTCGTCCTCCGTTGAAACGCGCGCGTCATGGGTGGTCGCCGGCGTCGCCCTCTTCGTCATGATGATGTCCTACGGCTCCGCCTGGATTACGGCGGTGGGGCTCAAGGACATCGCCGCCGAGGTGGACGGCACGCGCACGGTTCCCGCGCTCGCCAGTTCGCTCGTCTGGCTCGGCGGCGGCTTCGGCGGCATCCTGATGGGACGCCTGGCCGACCGCGTGGGCACGCGGTGGACAGTGATCGGCGGCTCCGTGATGATCGCGCTGGGGCTGTCGATCTCTACTCTGGGGCTGCCCTGGCCGCTATGGATCGGGCACGGCCTGTTCGTCGGCGTGCTCGGGGTCGGCGGCATCAGCGCGCCCACCTACATTTATATCAGCCGGTGGTTCGATCGCCGGCGCGGCTCGGCCTTGGCGCTGATATCGAGCGGCAGCTATCTCGCCGGCGCCGCCTGGCCGACCCTCTTCGAGCGCGCCATCACCTATGTCGGCTGGCGACACACCATGCTGTGGTACGCCGCGGCGGAAGTGATCGTCATCGTGCCACTAGCGGCTTGGTTCTATAGCACACCGCCCGAGCAGATCGAGGCCACGCCACGCACGAGCAATGGCCGCGCCGCGGACCACGTGCTTGGCTGGCCGCCCAACCTTGTGTTCGCCACGCTGTGTGGCGCCTCGGTGCTGTGCTGCATTCCGATGGCGATGCCGCAGGGGCATCTGGTTGCTTTCTGTAGCGACTTGGGCATCACCAGTTCGCTCGGCGCGGTGATGCTCTCTGTCCTGCTCGGCACCGCCTTCATCAGCCGGCAAATGTGGGGGGCGATTTCCGACCGGATCGGCGGGTTGTCTACCGTTTTGATCGGCTCGAGCTTGCAATGCGCATCGATGATCGCGTTCCTGCTGACGCAGAGCGAAGCCGGCCTCTTCACTGTCGCGAGCGCCTTCGGGTTCGGTTTTTCCGGCATCATTCCGGCCTATGTCCTGTCGATGCGGGAACTGTTCCCGGCTGCCCAGGCATCGTGGCGCATTCCAACGCTGCTCTTGTTCAGCGGCAGCGGCATGGCGCTGGGCGGCTGGCTCGCCGGCGCGCTCTACGACCATTACGGTTATTACGCGCCGGCCTTCGCCGCCGGTGTCGGCGCGAACGTCTTGAATATCCTGGTGATCGGTATGCTGGTCGCGCGGCTGCGGCTGATGAAGACGGCGTTCGCGTAGCAAGGCTGCACATTCACTCCGCTCATGCTCGCGAGAGCGGGCATCCAGGGCAGCCACGTTCTGGAAAGGAGTTGGGTCCCCGCTTACGCGGGGACGAGCGGCCCTCACGGGTGTCCAATCATCCCGAACATCTCGGCGTCGTACATGCTCTTCGCCTGAGCAGCCGTCATCCTTCAGGGTGACGGAAACGGCTGGAACAATCCCGGTTGCGGCAGCTTATGCCCCTCATTCAGCCGAAGAGAAAGAGGGAGGAAGCGCATGCGCGATAATGTCGTCCGGACGCCGGAAAGCGGCCGCGCCGCCACGGATGGTGGCGGCCCTGGACTACCGCGCCGCCGCTTCATGACCGCGCTCGGCGGCGGCATGTTGGCTGCGTCAGCCGCGGCGACCGCTGCCAATGCGCAGACCAAACCGGCAGCGAGCAATCTGCCGCCCAACACGCCGCAATGGATGAAAGAGTCCGGCGCGCCGATCCTGTCGCCACCCTATGGCGTGCCGTCGAAGTTCGAAAAATCCGTCGTGCGCCGGCCGACGGATTTGACGCCGACCGCTTTGTCGTCTTGGAGCTTCACGCCGCTACAGGACCTTCACGGCATGATGACGCCCAATGGGCTGTTCTTCGAACGCCATCACAATGGCGTGCCGGCGATCGACCCCGATCAGCACCGGCTGATGATCCATGGCATGGTGGAGCGCCCGCTGCTGTTCACGATGGACGAACTCATGCGCTTTCCCTCGGTGTCGCGCATTCATTTCATTGAATGTTCGGGCAATTCGCTGACCGAATACACCAAGCCGGCGAATTCCGTGCAAACTTCGCACGGACTGTTGAGTTGCGCGGAATGGACGGGGGTGCCCCTCGCGACGCTCCTCGACGCGGCCGGCGTAAAGCCCGAGGCGCGGTGGATTCTGGCCGAGGGCGCGGACGCCGCCGCCATGGATCGCTCCATCCCGATCCAGAAGGCGATGGACGACGCCCTGGTGGCGTACGCGCAGAACGGGGAAGCGCTTCGTCCCGAGCAGGGCTATCCGTTGCGCCTCGTGCTGCCCGGCTACGAGGGCAACATGAACATCAAATGGTTGCGCCGGCTCGAAGCGGGCCCCAAGCCCTGGATGACGCGCGAAGAAACATCGAAATACACCGACCTGATGCCCGGCGGTCAAGCACGGCAATTCACCTTCGTGATGGAGGCGAAGTCCGTCATCACCCACCCCGCCGCCGGCGGAAAAGCCATCAAGCCCGGCACGCAGGAAATCTCAGGCGTCGCCTGGTCTGGCCGCGGCCGCATCACCCGTGTCGATGTCTCCACCGACGGAGGGAGGAGTTGGACACCGGCAAAGCTCGACGAGCCGGTGCTATCGCGCTGTCTCACCCGCTTCAGTCTGCCGTGGAAATGGGAGGGGCGGCCGGTCGCGCTGGCGAGCCGCGCGATCGACGAGTCCGGCTACGTGCAGCCGACGCGCGAGCAACTCATCGCCGTGCGTGGAAAGAATTACGTCTACCACTACAACGCGATCGCCGTTTGGAACATCGGCGCGAACGGGGAGGCGAGCAATGCATATGCGTAATATCGCTGCGGCCGCTTGTGGGTTGGCGCTTTGCGCTGCGCCGGTCTTGGCGCAGAAGACACCGGGTACGGCGTCCGCGAACAAAAGCTCAGAGCTCGGCCCTTATGGCCTCGGCATGGTGCCCACTCAACAACAGATCGCCGGCTGGAATATCGACGCTTCCCGTCCCGACGGGAGCGGCCTGCCGCCCGGCAGCGGCAGCGTCAGCCAAGGCAAACAAGTCTATGACCAGACTTGCGTCGCTTGCCACGGAGCCGACGGCACCGGCCCGATGGACCGGCTGGTCGGCGGCAAAGGCACTCTCGACAGCAACAAGCCGGTGCGTACGGTCGGCAGCTACTGGCCCTATGCGACGACACTGTGGGACTACATCCATCGGGCGATGCCGTTCAACAGTCCGCAATCGCTCAGCCCGGATCAGGTCTATGCGGTTACCGCTTATGTCCTGTACTTGAACCACATCGTTCCGCAAGACGCGACCATGAGCCGCGATACTTTGCCGAAGGTGAAAATGCCGAACCAAGGCGACTTCATCCGCCCCGACCCGCGGCCGGACGTGCATAATATCGCCTGTATGTCGAACTGCCCGCCGCTCGCGGCCAAGCCGGTCAAGACCGAAAAGCCCAATCCGTCGCAAGTGCAATAACTCGCGCTGGAGAACCTGGCTGACGCGCTTGCACCGCCGCAGGCGCCGTATATCCTTGGCCGACAAGAACATAAGCAAAGGGGGAGCGCTGTCATGCTCGGGGGACAGGCATTCTGGCTCGGTACGGGACTCGTCGTGGTGACCGCACTCGGCGCCGCCAATTTGTGGCAAGTCACCACCAGCCCGGCGAGCCGGATCGAAACCCAGATCAAGGCTCTATCGGCCAAGATCGACCGGTCCGATGCCGCACTAACACAGTTGCGCCACGCGAGCGCGAGCGATGCCCTCAGCCGGCTCGATGAGCTCAACGAGCAGATCAAGGCAACCGACAAGACATTGGCCGCCATTCAAAAACGGATTCCATC
>DASTWX010000197.1:0-16359 GCA_035765795.1 Pseudolabrys sp.
CTTGTGCCGGGCATCCACGCCTTGAAAGCCATGCAACATCAAAGACGTGGATGGCCGGGCCTTCGCCCGCCGAGGGGTTTATTGAACTAGCGACATCGAATCCGCTTCGGCCCGCAGGCGGGACAAGCCCGGCCATGACGATGTGGTGAGTCATCACATTGCCACCCGCAGCTTGGGCAGCGCGCGCTTGACGCAAACAGATTTGTCGCCTGCTTCCATCAACCAAATATCTGACGATACGCCCCCGGTCAGGCGCCGCATGGTGAGCGGCGCGTCGTGCGGGGCGAGGCCGGCGCTGCGGATAAAGCCCACGACCGCCGCATCTGTCCCGCTCTGCGTTTCCTCGGACGACATCGCGCCGACGATTGCACGGTCAGCCATGGCAGTCCATGAAGGGATCGGTTCTGCTCAGGAAGCGAAATGCAAGTCCTCTTACATTTCAATGCCGGTCCGGCGATCGAGCAATGGCTGTATGCGTTTGTTGTCGCGGCTTTGCTCATTTGACAGACAAATGCTCCGGACGCGGGTCCGAAGCGCTTGCATCGAACACCTGTGACTACATCATCCGTCAGCAGTGCCATTCCTTTGCGCCTGTCCGTTGCGCGATTGAACTCGCATTCGGCACTAGGAGCGCATGGTGCTCTGTCGTGAGAGCCCGCACGCCTGCAACGCTCGCGGCCTGCGCAGGCTTAAACTTCCGGAGTTCGCTATGAGTATCGCCTCTGATGGCAGTCGCATTACCGAGTACGCTGATTAACCCGTCCCGGTCACGGAATCAGATGGAAATATTACCGCAAAACGTGAGCCGTTGCCGGCCGGACTGGCCACCACGCGCCCTCGGAGTTGCGTCGCAAGGCCTCGGAGCACCTTCATTCCCATACCGGTTGCGCTCTGGTCGGGATCAAAGCCGTCCGGAAGGCCGGTACCTTCGTCACAGACGGCGAGTTCATGCACGCCGTCCTTGTTCTTGTACGTGACCTCAATCTTTCCTGCCCCATGCTTCGCCGCATTGGTGACGAGCTCGTTGGTCATGAGACCGATAGGCTGGATCAGCGTCGTCGGGACATTGCCTTCGTCGCCCCAGACCTCGATTGGCCGCCCGACGATGTCAGACAGCTCTGCGCATAGGCGGCGTAGGAATGTGATGCAGGATGTTTCAACTGCTTCGTTCGAGTAAAAGTGGCGATGGACACGGGCGACGGCCGTCACTCGATTGGCCGCAACCTCTAACTGTTCTGCGGCACTGCCCATGTTCGGAACACGGCTCTGCAACGTGAGAAGGCTGGAGATGAACTGCAAGCTGTTCATGACCCGGTGATCGATCTCGCGGGCCATGCGCTGAGCTTGGGATACAGCGCGGCGAGCGGACAGCCGTAGCTCTAATTGGTCCATGACCACCGAAGCCAAGTCCTTGAGCTCGTCGATCTGCTTCTGGTCGATGAGGCGAGGGGCCTTGTCGATCACACAAAGCGTGCCGAGATTGTACCCATCGCTCGTCCGCAGCGGCACGCCGGCATAGAACCGAAGGCCGAAGTCGCCAGCCACTAGCGGGTTGGCCAGCGAGCGCGGATCAAGCCGGGCATCGGGAAGAATGTGCGGATCGGGTGATAGAATGGCCGAAGCACACAATCCCGGATCACGGCCAATCTCACTGACCGGCACCCCGTAATGGGATTTGAACCAAATACGGTCATGATCGACGATGCTGATTATTGAAATCGGAACATCAAACCGGCGTGCCGCGATGGCGGTGATGCGGTCGAAAGCTCCATCAGGCGGCGTGTCGAGAATGTCGTAACGCTTCACCGCCGCGAGACGCTGCGGCTCGTTTTCAGGAATAATGCTTGCCTTCAAAGCCGAGTGATCCTTCCGGTGGAAGACCCCTCCATGCTAAACCATGCCATTCCTCCCCTGGGGAGTCGAGATGGAAGCGTGACTAAAGCGGGAGGGGCAGCCCCGCTAGTGCTCCGGGGCACGGATTCGGTGGCAATCGATCAAGCAGTGTGCTCTGACGGAGCGTTGCCGGAAACCAGTTGCAGTTTCGGGCGCAGCACATCGCGTCAATGCCCTGCCGAACGGGATCATCGAACAGGTGTGTATAGCGCTGCGTCGGCTGCGCTTGGGTAGGCCTAGCAGTTTGCCTACGATCGGCAACGTCGCTCCACCGCTAATGAGCCGCGATGCGAACGTATGCCGCGGATCGTGAATGCGGACGCCGTGCAAGCCGGTCCTTCCGCACGTCGGCCCAGAAGCGGCGGAGATTCTCGATCGGCTGTCCTTCGACATCGCCTGGAAGAGCCATTCGCTACCTTGGGGAGCGCGGCAATGCCGGACTTTCGCGTGAGAATCTTTATCGGGCGTTGTCTCCGGACGGGAACCCGGAGTTCGCGACGGTCGTTCGTGTTCTTCAGGCGTTGCACCTGAAGCTTGCAGCCGTTCCCGCAGGTTAAGCCGCCTCATCGGACGAAGCATCCTTTGCAACTAGTGTCGCGATTCGGAAGTTCGCTCTATTGACTCGGCAGGCTCTGGAGCGAACTTCCGAATCAAAGCGACACTAGAATCAATAACTTGCTAGTGTCCCTTTGAATTCGAAGGTCGCTAGGAGCGCTTCAGAGTATGGCGAACTTCGAATTCGGGACACTAGCTTTAGTTTCGGTCGCAGCACTTTGCGCGATGCGGGAAGCCATGCGGCCTCAGAGTCTGACCGGGAATGCGACTATTAAATTCAAGGCGTTATACCCACCACCCGTCATGCCCGGCCTTGTGCCGGGCATCCACGTCTTTGCGGCATGTCAGCAAGCAAGGCGTGGATGGCCGGGACGAGCCCGGCCATGACGCAGTTGGACGGACCGCGTCCAACTCATTGGATTGACTCGCGGCATTTCCGGCCCATGCGGCCTCAGGCGGCTTTGGGTCCCGAATCCGACCCGGGCGTCGGGCTAGTGATCTGATTCTAACATTCGCATCCCTCTTCGGCGGGCACTTTTTCGAATGTTAGAATCAAAGGACCACTAGCAAGTATAGGTTTCTACTGGAGCTTTGGATTTGACATTCGCACTACGAGCCTGCTGCTAGGTGGGTTGCGAATGTCAAATCCGCTCCACCAGGTTCCGGCTCCGCGCCGCCATCATCCCGCTGAATCCGGCCGGCGAGCGCCACCGCCAGCGCGGCGCCTTCCCGCATTTGCCGCGCCAGGTCGAGATTTTGGCTATCGCTCTGCCGGGTGCGATCGAGCGCCGCCACCAGCCGGCCGAGATGCTCGGCCATCAATTGCTGCCGAAAGGCCGGGTCCGTGTGTGCGCGCGCCAAATCCTCGTCGGATACCAAGTAGCCCATTTCGGCCGCCCGTTATGGTGATGACAGATGATAGCACGACAGAGGTTGTCGGCCGGTTACCGCCTGCCCGGAATCCTGCGGGCTAGTGTCGCGATTCGGAAGTTCGCTCTATTGACCGGGCAGGCTCTGGAGCGAACTTCCGAATCAAAGCGACACTAGAATCAATAACTTGCTAGTGCCCCTTTGAATTCGAAGTTCGCTAGGAGCGCGCTTCAGAGTATGGCGAACTTCGAATTCGGGACACTAGTTGACAGGACCGGCCCCGCAGTGTCTTTCGGCGCGTTTTCGATGTGGAGCGCGGGAATAACGTCACAATGGCGGTCGCTTTCGTTTTTCCGGGTCAAGGCAGCCAAACGGTCGGCATGGGCAAGGCGCTGGCCGCCAGCTTCGCGCCGGCGCGGGCGGTGTTCGAGGAGGTGGACGCGGCGCTTGGCGAGCGGCTTTCAGCCATCATTTTCGAAGGACCGGCCGACACGCTGACGCTGACCCAGAACGCGCAACCGGCGCTGATGGCCGTGTCGCTCGCCGTCTTGCGTGTGCTCGAAGCGGAAGCCGGGCTTGATCTGAGGCGCGACGCACAGTTCCTCGCCGGTCATTCTCTCGGCGAATATTCCGCGCTCGCTGCCGCCGGCGCCTTATCGATTACCGACACCGCACGGCTGCTGCGGACACGCGGGCAGGCCATGCAGAAGGCGGTGCCGGTCGGCGTCGGCGCGATGGCGGCCCTGCTCGGGCTCGATTTCGAGGCCGCGTCGGCGGTCGCCGATGAGGCCGCGCAAGGCCAGGTATGCCAGGCGGCGAACGACAACGGCGGCGGACAAGTCGTGGTGTCCGGCGACAAGGCGGCGGTCGAGCGCGCGGTGGAAATCGCCAAGGCGAAAGGCGCCCGCCGCGCTATGCTGCTGCCGGTGTCCGCTCCCTTCCATTGTGCCCTCATGCAGCCGGCGGCCGATGCGATGGCTGAAGCGCTGGCGAAGGTTCGCGTCAATCGTCCAGTGGTGCCGGTTGTCGCCAACGTATTGGCGAAACCGATCGATAATCCCTCCGAAATCGTGCGCTCGCTGGTCGCGCAGGTGACCGGGACTGTGCGCTGGCGCGAGTCGGTCGCCTTCATGGCGCAAGCCGGCGTCACGACCTTCTATGAAGCCGGCGCCGGCAAGGTGCTCTCGGGCTTGATCAAGCGCATCGCGGAGGGAGCAAGCGCGAGCGCCATTGGTACACCGGAAGAGGTCGCTGCTTTCAAAGTCAAAGTGGAGTAATGCCCGGCGCCGTAAATTCTCACTCGTCATGCCCGCGCTTGTCGCGGGCATCCACGTCTCAATAGCCAAGCAGCAATAAAGACGTGGATGGCCGGGACAAGCCCGGCCATGACGGCTAATGAATAGTCGACCCGCATTCACGGAGCACCGATGTTTGATTTGTCCGGCAAGACGGCGCTGGTGACCGGCGCGAGCGGCGCGATCGGCGCCGGCATCGCCCGCGCGCTGCACGGCCAGGGCGCCACCGTTGCGCTGTCCGGCACGCGGCGCGCCGAGCTCGAACGACTCGCCGGCGAACTTTCCGGGCGCGTGCATGTCTTCCCGTGCGATCTGACCGACCGCGCCGCGGTCGATGCGCTGGTGCCGGCCGCCGAAGAGGCAATGCAGAAGCTCGACATTCTGGTCGCCAATGCCGGGGTCAATCGCGACAACCTGTTTGTGCAGTTGAGTGATGAGGATTGGGATAAGGTCATCGCGGTGAACCTGACCGCCACATTCCGGCTTGCCCGCGCCGCGGTGAAAGGCATGATGCGTCGCCGTTATGGCCGCGTGATCGGCATCTCGTCCGTGGTCGGCTTCACCGGCAATCCGGGGCAGGCCAATTACACGGCGTCCAAGGCCGGCATGGTGGGCATGATCAAGTCCGTGGCGTGGGAATATGCCAAACGCAATGTAACGGCCAATTGCATCGCACCCGGCATCATCACCTCGGCGATGACCGACAAGCTCAACGACAAGCAACGTGACAGTATCGTGACCCGGGTTCCGGCCGGACGGCTGGGTAGCGCCGCCGATATTGCCGCGGCTGCTGTTTATCTGGCATCCGACGAAGCCGCTTATGTGACCGGGCAGACGATCCATGTAAACGGCGGGATGGCCATGCCGTAGAGCGCAAAACGCTTGGCACGGCGGGCACTTGGGGACTACTCTCGCGCTGCTAGTCAACGGATTTGAAGTGTGGTAACCGACTTTCCGGCCCGGCTGGGGCGGCCGATGGCGGAAGTCACCTGAGTCATCTAAGGTGTTCCGCAATCGAGCGTCTGTATCGCCAAGCGTCAAACCACGACGAGGCCGTACCGCGAAGGTTGCGATTCAAAGTCGCTACCCAATTTAAAAAGCACGAGGTTGGAACGATGAGTGACATTGGCGAGCGGGTAAAGAAAATCGTCGTGGAGCACCTTGGCGTTGAGCCCGACAAGGTGACTGAACAGGCAAGCTTCATCGATGATCTCGGCGCCGACAGTCTGGACACCGTTGAGCTCGTGATGGCTTTCGAGGAAGAGTTTGGCTGCGAGATTCCGGACGACGCTGCCGAGACCATTCTCACCGTCGGTGATGCCGTCAAATTTCTCGAGAAGAACGCGAAAAGCTGAGCCCGCGCCGGCGCCACGCTCGATAGCTCGATTCCTCCAAGGCTGCTGAGCTATGCCCGGTGCTCCCGAGCGTAGAGCGCATTCAGTTGGCTAAAGAACCCGTCATGCAGCGCGTTGTCGTCACCGGCTTGGGCATGCTCTCGCCGCTCGCCTGCGGTGTCGAGGCCACGTGGGCGCGGCTGATCAAGGGGCAGAGTGGGGCGGCCAAGGTCGATCGCTTCGACGTTTCCGATATTGCCTGCAAGATCGCGTGCATGATCCCGCGCGGGGATGGCACAAACGGCACCTACAATCCCGACCAATGGATGGAGCCGAAGGAGCAGCGCAAGGTCGATGCTTTTATCGTTTATGCCATGTGCGCTGCGCGTCAGGCGCTCGACGATGCCGGTTGGCATCCGCGGACGTATGAGGAGCAAGCTCGCTCGGGCGTCTTGATCGGTTCCGGAATAGGCGGCATCGAGGGTATCGCCGACACCGCCGTCACTCTGCACGAAAAGGGACCGCGGCGGGTGTCGCCCTTCTTCATTCCGGGGCGCATCGTCAATCTTGCATCCGGCTATGTCTCCATCGAATTCAGGCTGAAGGGCCCCAACCATTCGGTGGTCACGGCCTGCTCGACCGGCGCGCACGCCATTGGCGATGCCGCGCGGCTGATTGCATTCGGCGATGCCGATGTGATGTTGGCCGGCGGCTCTGAGTCGCCGGTCAGCCGCATATCGCTGACCGGCTTTTCAGCCTTGCGCGCGCTGTCCACCGGCTTCAACGACGAGCCGACCCGCGCCTCCCGGCCTTACGACAAGGACCGTGACGGGTTTGTCATGGGCGAGGGGGCCGGCATCGTCGTGCTCGAGTCGCTCGAGCACGCGCAGGCGCGCGGCGCCAAAATCTACGCCGAACTGATCGGCTACGGGCTTTCCGGTGATGCCTATCACATCACGGCGCCTGCGCCTGACGGCGACGGTGCGTTCCGTTGCATGAGCATGGCGATGAAACGCGCGGGCGTGACCGCCGATGAGGTCGATTACATCAACGCGCACGGGACATCGACGCCGATGGGCGACGAGATCGAGCTCGGCGCCGTGCAGCGTCTGGTCGGTAACGCCGCCGGGCGCATCAGCATGTCGTCGACCAAATCCTGCATCGGCCATCTGCTGGGGGCCGCCGGCGCCGTGGAGGCGATCTTCTCTATTCTGGCGATTCGCGACGGCATAGCGCCGCCGACGATCAACCTCGACAATCCATCGGTCGAGACCGCTATCGATCTCGTGCCGCACACCGCGCGCAAGCGCCAAATCGACATCACGCTGTCGAACTCGTTTGGGTTCGGCGGCACCAACGCTTCACTGATGTTTCGACGTTTCACCGAGTAGCGCGCGCCGCAAGATGAGCATGCCGTTCGGCACCCCGGAGGAATACTCCAGCTTTCGCCATATTCTCTTATAGTCTGCGAATCCTGTTGATATTTTCGTCATTCTCCCACGACAACGGCTAGCCGGGTGGTACCCGCCTAGACACGAAATGCGGCAGCTTGCGGCTGCGAGTTTCGTCGAGGTGATGATGGCGCGAGCGCGGGCGGGATTAGACACGTGAGCTCAAATCCACCAGTGGGTCCGGAATCACGGACAGATAACGGCACGCCCGAAGGCAAGCCGTCGCTGCCGCCGGTGAGCAAGCCGCTTGCCCCGCGTAGCCCGCGCGCGGCGCTTGAGCCGGAGCGCGTGCCGCAACCTGGTCGCCATTCGCGGCGGGTTCGGCATCCTGCGGTGGTCGCCGGCAACGCCTTCTTTATGTTTCTGGTGCTGATCCTGATCGCCGGCGGCGGCGCATTGTTCCTCGGCAAGCAGCGTTTCGAAGCGCCGGGGCCCTTGCCGCAGGACAAAGTGGTCGAGATTCCGCGCGGCCTCGGTACCCGCGGTATTTCCGATTTGCTGGTGCGCCAAGGCGTCATCGACGAGCCCTACGTTTTCATCGGCGGGGTCATTGCCCGCCGCGCGCGTGGCGAACTCAAGCACGGCGAATATAAATTCCGTGCCCATGCCAGTATCGCCGACGTCGTCGAAACCATGATCGAAGGCAAAGTGGTGCGGCACCTGTTGACGATCCCCGAGGGCCTCACCTCCGAGCAGGTGGTCGCCAAGCTCTTGAGCGATGATGCGCTCGAAGGTCCGATTAAAGGGATTCCAGCCGAGGGCACGCTGTTGCCGGAAACATACCAGTTCACTCACGGTATGACCCGCGAGCAGATGATCCGGCGCATGCAGGAGCAGGACAAGCGCGTGGTAGCCGAGGTCTGGCAGCACCGCTCGCCCGATCTGCCGCTGAAAACCCCGGAAGAATTGGTCACGCTCGCCTCGATCGTCGAAAAAGAGACGGGCAGGCCGGACGAGCGCTCGCGCGTGGCGGCCGTATTCATCAATCGGCTCAGACGCAACATGCGTTTGCAGTCGGACCCGACCATCATCTACGGACTGACCGGTGGCAATGGATCGCTCGGTCATCCGTTACGCAAAAACGAGATGGAGCAGCCAAACCCCTACAACACGTATTTGATTGACGGCCTCCCGCCGGGGCCGATTGCCAATCCGGGCCGTGCATCGCTCGATGCCGTGGCCAACCCGGCGCGGACCAAGGACTTGTACTTCGTCGCCGACGGAAATGGCGGCCATGTGTTTTCGGAGACCTATCAGCAACACATGAAGAACGTCGCGCGCTTGCGGGCGATCGAAAAAGCGAGAGCGTCCGCCGCCGCCTCGTCGCCGACGGGCGGAGACAAAGCCGACGCTCCCAAGGCGGAGACGCCTTGAGCGCGAACCCTAAATCGCCGCTGATCCTCTTCGCCGTCAGTTGAAGGAGCCTGCCCTCACGCTTCCCGAGAGGTGGTGACGCATCACCAGGCACACGCCTCCTCAGCGTACCGTGTGGTAGTTGCCTTCCTTCGGCGAGTTGCTGCTCCCGCGGCCGGCGGGAACGGAGACGGGTGGCGGTTTATTGCTGGCACCGGCGACGTAGCTCGCATTGCCTGCGTTCTGCTGCACGCCGTGCGATTGGCTGTTGTTCCTGTCGACAGCGATGAAAGTTATCACGATCGCCGCCAGAATGATGATTCCCACCACCCAGAACCAAGCTTTGCTGCTGCGCCCTTCCTTCATCAGTGGATCGGGCTGCAATTCGCGCTCGTTCTGAGTCTTTGGATCTGATGCCATGGCGGCCTCCTTGTCGAGGGCAATGCGTGCCGCGGGGGCGGGTTCCCCGACGCGCGATTGTTCCAGGGAGGTTAAGGCAACCCGGCGCCGCACGGCGCCGGGATGCCGTGCTGTTTATTTGACGCCTGCAGGTCGATTCGTCGGCACTGAGGGCGCCATTGTGGCGCCGCCTTGGCCGGTTGTGGTCGGCGGAGGCACAGGTTCAGTCATTGCCCCTGAGCCTGTCGTGGACTGTGATCCGTTTCCGGCTGTGCGGGTATTGCCGTTCCATCCCGCGGCCAGGACGAGTGCGATCAAGATGACGACCGCGAGCCCGGCGATCCAGCCCCACATTGAGGCGCCGCTTCGATCGCGGCGCAAGCCGGTATCCACCGGCGGATCGCTGTAGCGCGGATCGGTATAACGTGGATCAGTCATGGCAATCCTCCATCGCTTGGATGCACTGATCGTTCGGTGAGCAACCAAAACGGCGGCGGAGGGCGAGGGTTCCCCAAACGCGCCATTGGGACCAGCAAGGCGCGCTAGGCTGGTATGCAAATGCTATAGGACAATGAATGGAACCAGGATCCAAGGCGACCAATATCGCGGCCACAGATGATGACCAATGAAAGTCACGCCCATGCCGCAACCGAGCCCGCGTTGAAGCAGGGGGCCATCACGCTTGCGCCCGCCGCGTTTGTGCTGCTGTGGAGTAGCGGCTTTATCGGCGCTCGCTACGGCTTGCCCTACGTCGAGCCAATGACCTTCCTCATGGTGCGCATGGCTTGCGTGGTGATGTTGATGCTCGCCTTCGCTTTGATCGTGCGCGCCCGCTGGCCGGGTCCGGTCGACATCGGACACAGTCTCGTTGCGGGGTCGCTGGTGCATGGCGCGTATCTCGGCGGAGTTTTCGTCGCCATCAGCCAGGGCGTGCCCGCCGGCATTTCGGCGCTCATCCCCGGTCTGCAGCCGATCCTCACGTCGACCATCGCCAACCGCTTCATGGGTGAGCCGGTGAGCCGCCGGCAGTGGCTCGGCCTCGCACTCGGTCTGATCGGCGTGTTGATGGTGCTGCACGACCACCGCATCGTCGCTTCCGGCACGCCGCTGGGCTGGACGGCGAGCTTCGTCTCACTGTTCGGCATCACGCTCGGCACGCTTTACCAGAAGCGTCACTGCGGCGGCATCGACTGGCGCACCGGCAACATTGTGCAATATTCGGGCGCCGGAGTCATATTCACGATCGCCGCTTTTGCGTTCGAGACGCGGGTGATCCACTGGACCGGCGAACTCGTTTTCGCCATCGCATGGCTTGTGGTCGTGCTCTCGTTTTTGGCGGTGGCATTGATGTACTGGATCATCCGCCGTTCGGCGGCGACGAGCTTCGCGAGCCTCTTCTATCTCGTGCCGGCCACCACCGCGCTGCTCGCCTACGTGCTGTTTGGCGAGCGGCTGGATCACTTCTCGATCGCCGGCATGTTGGTCTGCGCCGTGGGCGTAGTGTTGGCCAATCGCGCCGCTGCACGATCGTAAATGGCGGTCATTCCGGGACGCCGCAAAGCAGCGAGCCCGGAATTCAGATGCGCAAGTATATCCGTCACCTTCGAGGGTTTCGCGTCGCGAAGCGGCCTAATAAGAAAACGTCCGCCGTCACCCTGAGGTGCTCGGCCGAAGGCCGAGCCTCGAAGGGCCTGGACTTGTCATCCTTCGAGGCTCGCGCGCAAAAAAGCGCGCTCGCACCTCAGGATGACGGGAGAGAGTTTCATCCGCGGCGGGTCCGCTAGGCCGGTGGCCAAACTCAGAATGTCGCTGGATTCCGGGTTCACGCTTCGCGTGCCCCGGAATGACCAACCACTATTTCCGCGGCTCGAGCACCATCTGCGTCTGCGTCACCAGTGCGCAAAGCCGGCCGTCGCCCCGGGTGATGCGCGTTTGCCAGACCATGGTCGTGCGGCCGCGATGCAGCGGCACGCACTCGGCATACGCAGTGTCGCCGATCGGAATGGCTGCGAAAAAATTGGTCTTGCTTTCGATCGTGGTGGTGGCTTGGCCCGGCTTCAGGTTGGCGGTCGCGCCGGTGCCGCCAAGATTATCGGCAAAGGCCATGAGGGCGCCCCCATGCATGATGCCGTGGCGATTGTTGAATTCATCTCGCACCGGCAGCTCGGCGGTGACCCGGTCGGCGGCAATATGTGTGATCTTGATGCCAAGGAATTGAGCGAACGGCGGCTGTGATTTGGCCGCCCCATTGAATTTTTCCATGTATCGGCTCCAACCGTACGTGCGCGGCACCATTGCGGCACAGCGATTGGAAAGCAAGCTCAGCCGTTGAAATAAAAGAGGGGCGGCGCTGCGGCGCCGCCCCTCGACCACTCGCTTGGCTTCGGTCAGCCCTGTGGCTGCGGAACGATGCGAATGTACGGCTTCGGCGTTTTCCAGCCCTGCGGGTAGAGCTTCTTTGCCTGTTCGTCCGTGACGCTGCCGCCCAGAATCACGTCCTCGCCTTGCTTCCAATCCGCCGGCGTCGAGACGCTATGCTTCGCGGTAAGCTGAAGCGAATCGAGCACGCGCAGAATCTCTTGGAAATTGCGCCCCGTTGCCATCGGATAAACGAGGATGAGCTTGATCTTCTTGTCCGGGCCGATGATGAAGACATTGCGGACCGTCTGATTGTCGGCCGGTGTGCGTCCTTGCGAACTACCGGAGGTCGAGGCGGGCAGCATGCCGTAGGCCTTGGAAATCTTCAAATCAGTGTCGCCGATCATCGGATAGTTGGGCGCGAAGCCGACCACGTCCTTGATGTCTTGCGACCACTTGGTGTGGTCCTCGACCGGATCGACCGACACGGCGATGATCTTGGCGCCGCGCTTGTCGAACTCCGGCTTGAGTTTGGCCATAGCGCCGAGCTCGGTCGTGCAGACCGGCGTAAAATCTTTCGGATGCGAGAACAACACGCCCCAGGAATTGCCAAGCCATTCGTGGAAACGGATTTTCCCTTCCGTGGTTTCCGCCTCGAAGTCAGGAGCGGTATCGCCGATTGCCAATGCCATGATCTACCTCCACCGTCTGAAATTGCTATCTCGGTAAATAATATAACGACCTTACTGTTGGACGGAATACCCTGCTCCGCAAAGAGTAGCGTTGCGTCGCAGCCGGTTTCCCGTGGAGAACAAAGCCCCGCCGTCGGACCGCTGCGCCGAAAGATTTTTCGCGAGGCTTTGCGGCTCGCGGAGTAAGTCGGTAGTGTGCCGGCTTGGCGCGCATCCGCCGCACCTTTCCGGGACCAATTCTATCGCCGTCGCATGTTCAAACGCATTCTGATCGCCAATCGCGGCGAAATCGCCTGCCGGATCATCAAGACCGCGCGCCGGATGGGCATCGAGACCGTTGCCGTCTACTCGGAAGCGGACAAGGACGCGCTCCACGTCGAGATGGCCGATACCGCGGTTGCCATCGGTCCGCCACCGGCGGCCGAAAGTTACCTCGTCATCGATAAGATCGTCGCCGCCTGCAAGGCGAGCGGCGCGCAGGCCGTGCACCCCGGCTACGGCTTTCTTTCCGAGCGGGAAGTGTTTGCGGAGGCGCTCGAAGCGGCTGGTATCGTGTTCGTCGGGCCCAACCCGAAGGCGATCGCCGCTATGGGCGACAAGATCGAGTCCAAGAAGGCCGCGGCTGCCGCCCAGGTTTCTACGGTCCCGGGACATCTCGGTGTCATCGCCAACGAGAAGGAGGCGATGAAGATCGCGGATGAGATCGGCTGTCCGGTGATGATCAAGGCGAGTGCCGGTGGCGGCGGTAAGGGAATGCGCATCGCCCATTCTCAGGCTGAGGTTGCGGAAGGCTTTGTCCGTGCCCGCTCGGAGGCAAAGTCGTCCTTTGGAGACGACCGCGTCTTCATCGAGAAATTCATCACCGACCCGCGCCACGTCGAAATTCAGGTTCTCGGCGACAAGCACGGCAACATCATCTACCTCGGCGAGCGCGAATGCTCGATCCAGCGCCGCAATCAGAAAGTCATCGAGGAAGCGCCGTCGCCTTTGCTCGACGCTGCCACGCGCAAGAAGATGGGCGAGCAGGCGGTCGCATTGGCAAAGGCGGTCGGTTACGACAGCGCGGGGACGGTCGAATTCGTCGCCGGCCAGGACAAGAGCTTCTATTTCCTCGAAATGAACACGCGGCTGCAGGTCGAGCACCCCGTGACCGAGCTCGTCACCGGTATCGATCTTGTCGAGCAGATGATTCGTGTCGCCGCGGGCGAGAAGCTGTCCATCAAGCAAAGCGACGTGAAGCTCAACGGCTGGGCGGTGGAAAGCCGCGTCTACGCCGAGGATCCGTATCGCAACTTCCTGCCTTCGACGGGCCGGCTCACACGCTACCGCCCGCCGGCCGAGCGCAGCGGGCAGGGCGTGACCGTCCGCAACGACACCGGCGTGACCGAAGGCGGCGAGATTTCGCTTTTCTACGATCCGATGATCGCCAAGCTCGTCACGCACGCGGCGACACGCGAGCAGGCGATCGACGCACAGGCCGATGCGCTCGACGCCTTCGTCATCGACGGCATCCGCCACAATATCCCGTTCCTTTCCGCGCTGATGGCGCATCCGCGTTGGCGCGCAGGCAAGCTCTCCACCGGCTTCATCGCCGAGGAGTTTCCGCAAGGCTTCCATCCACAACCAGCCGAAGGCGAGCGCGCCGAGGTGTTGGCTGCCGTCGCGGCGGCGATTGACCACGTGTTGGGCGAGCGCAAGCGTCGCATCTCGGGCCAGATGGACGGTGAGCGTGTGAGCCGCGAAAGACGCCGCGCGGTTTGGCTGGGCGATCAGGAGACGAAGCTCGATGTCGGGCGCGAGGCTGGCGCCATTTCGGTGTCCTTTGCGGGCGGCGAGGGTGGCCGGCGGCTCCTCGAAACGGATTGGAAACCGGGCGAGCCGCTATGGACCGGTAGGATCGATGGATATCGAGTCGCGGTGCAGGTGCGGCCAATCCTTAACGGGTTCGCGCTCGCCTACCGCGGCGTGGAAGCCAAAGCCTATGTTTACACCGAGCGCGAAGCTGCTTACGCGCGGCTCATGCCAGTGAAGCGAGCCACCGATACCGGAAAACAGGTGCTCTGTCCGATGCCAGGCCTTGTCGTCTCGATTGCCGTCAAGGAAGGCCAGGAGGTGAAGGCCGGCGAGGCCGTGGCGGTGGTCGAGGCGATGAAAATGGAGAACGTGCTGCGCGCAGAGATCGACGGCACGGTGAAGAAGATAAACGCCAAGCCGGGCGACAGCCTGGCCGTGGATGCGGTGATTCTCGAATTCGCCTGACCTGTTGGGCCGCGATGACGCTAGGCCGGATAAGCGAAGCGACATCCGGGGATCCGCTCTCCGCAGCAATAGCGGCCCCGGACTTCTCTTCGCGCAATCCGGCGACAGCACTTGGCGATGGCCTTCATTCGACATTTCGCGCTACCATCTGCGTGCGGCGTCCGCGCCGCGGAAGAGTGAGAGTGAGGGAGACGATCATGACCGCTGTTGCATCAAAGCGCACGAACGAGGTGGAGCTCAGAAAAGCGCACATGCTGATCGGCGGCAGATGGGTCGGAAGCGCCGCCGGCGAGGTGCTCGAGGTCGAGGACCCGGCGCATCGGCGGCCGATCGCCGAAATTCCACGCGGGTGCGCGGAGGACGTCGACCGTGCGGTCAAAGCCGCGGCCGAAGCCTTTCCCGCCTGGTCGCGCACGGCGCCGCGGGAGCGCGGACGGCTTCTTGCTCGGGTCGCGGATGCGCTTGAGGCTCGCGTCGAAGAATTGGCGCGGCTTATCGCCCTCGAAACAGGCAACGCGCTGCGCACGCAAGCGCGGCCCGAGGCGAAAGGGACAGTCGACATCCTGCGCTACTTCGGCGGGCTCGGCGGAGAGCTCAAAGGTGAGACCATCCCCTTCGGCGAGCACGTCTTAAGCTACACGCGGCGCGAGCCGCTCGGCGTGGTGGGTGCGATCGTTCCGTGGAACGCGCCCGTGCTGCTGGCATCGCTCAAGATCGCCCCCGCGCTCTGCGCCGGCAATACGCTCGTCTTGAAGGCGGCGGAAGACGCGCCGCTGGGCGTGCTGCTGCTCGCCGAAGTCTGCCAGGAGTTTCTGCCGCCGGGCGTGCTCAATGTGCTGACCGGGCTCGGTGAGGAATGCGGCGCGCCGCTCGCCAACCACCCGACTGTGAGTAAGCTCTCCTTCACCGGCTCTACTGAGGTCGGCAAGCTGATCATGCGGGCGGCCTCCGACCGCATCGTGCCGGTCTCGCTCGAACTCGGGGGAAAAAGTCCTTCGATCGTCTTTCCCGACGCGAACGAAGACTGGGTGATCGACGGCATGATCGCCGCCATGCGGTTCACGCGGCAGAGCCAGTCCTGCACCGCCGGTTCGCGGCTCTTCCTCCACCGTGACATCTTCGACACATTTCTTGATGCGCTCGGCAAAAAGGTAAAGGCGCTCAAGCTCGGCGATCCGCTCGACGAGTCGACCGATATGGGGACCATCATCAACGAGAAGCAATTCAACAAGGTGTGCGGCTATGTCGGTGAAGGGCTGAAGCGTCGCGATGCGCGCGTGGTGATCGGCGGTTTGCCGCCCAAGGAAGGGCCGCTCAGCGAGGGCTACTATGCGGTCCCGACCATCTTCGCCAACGTGGCGAACGACTGGCGTCTGGCGCGCGAGGAGATCTTCGGCCCCGTGCTCGTCGCCATCCCATGGTCCGACGAAGCGGACGCGATCCGCATGGCGAACGACAGCCACTACGGGCTTGCGGCCTATGTCTGGTCGCACGACATCGGCCGCGCGCTGCGCGCCGCGCATGCGATTGAGGCCGGATGGGTTCAGGTCAACCAGGGACTCGGCCAAAGCCCCGGCCACTCCTATGGGGGCTATAAGCAAAGCGGCATCGGCCGCGAGTTTTCGCTTGAGGGCATGCTCGACAGCTATACGCAACGAAAGAACGTCACCGTCAACCTGGTGCATTAGCGCCGCTGCGCGGTCTGAATCGCAAACGAGCTTCTGCAAAACTTCTGCGTCATTCCGGACGCCGCGAAGCGGCGATCCGGAATCCATATGTGGACGGCCCCCGCTTGCAAGAGGCGGAACAGGAGCGGAGCGATTTGCTTGCGATCATATGTCCGGTCTGTTGTCGGCGGTACACATGACCGCCTGCCAAGATGGGTCTCGCGACGTGAGTT
>DASTWX010000198.1:0-22487 GCA_035765795.1 Pseudolabrys sp.
GGGGTCGTCGCTGCCAAGCCGGTTTGTCCGTCGCTTGATCAGCTTCGGGGCTGGCTGGCGGAGTTCGAAGCCGCTGTCGCGCACGACGAACCATCGGCGCTGTTCCGGGTGCTCCGCAAGGCGGTGCCGGGGTTTAGTGAGATGCCAAACTCTGGCACACGAGATATTCCTGTATCCGTAGCGCAGGCATTACCGCTGAGCGGCCGCAGCTAGATGCGCGACAACTCCTTGGTGAAAACCAGTTGAGCCTTCAAGGCTGCCTTTGAACAGACGACGGTACCGACGCAGAACACGAGCACCGCGAGCACGGTCACGGCCGGTGCGATTGATGATCGGGTCCATCGCGAATTATGCCTCAGTTATCCGAAGGCGGTTGCGCGGGCAACATTTTCTCGCTTCTGCCTTGCACCGGTGCTTCGAGTTTTCCCTTTGAAAAAGAAGTGCCGGCTGTCAGTCGAATGAGGTTGCATCAACATAGCTTTCCCGCTTGTATGCGCGCCGCTCTCCACAAAGACCGGTATCGAAGTGAAACTGCCGAACAACGCGCCGCCCATCGCCTTGGGCTTCGCCCTTGCAACCGGCTACATGGCCGTCGCCACGATCCTCGCCGCGACGGTCAATTTCGGCCAATACCCGGAACTTCAATATGTCTGCCAGCAGATCGGCGCGGCGGAGCCGGTCTGTCGCGCCGGTGCGATTTCTGCCGGCTATACGATGCTCGCCGGTCTGGTCGTGGCGGCCGCCGTGTCAGCGGCCCTGATTTGGCTGCGCCGCGGGGATAAAGAGTGCGGAACCGGCCAAGGAGTTCTTATCGTCACGGCCGTGGCCGCAGGTATCTGCGGTACTCACGTTCTATCGGCGAATGCTCTCGTTCCAAGAATCGTTGCTATCGGCAGCGAAGGCACATGGATTTCACTTGAAAACCTGCTGTGGCCTTTGCTGCTGCAACTGTTCGTTCTGACCTCAGATATTCGCAGCCGCCTCCTTGCCGGAGCAACGCTGCTTCTGATAGCCGCACTGTCTCCCTTCCGCGGGGTCGTCTTTGCAATCGTTCTGTTCGGCGCGGTGCCGCTCCTGGTGAGCATGACGCGCCGAAACTGGCTATACTTGATCATCATCGGCGCCGCGCTCGGTGGGGTTCTCGTATCGCAAACGTCGCATAGGACGAACGATCGAGGGCCATCGCGCATCGAGCAAGCGCTGTCGCAGCGCATCGTCATGCCGTTGTTTCAAGCTTATGCGGCGGAACACGTCCAGCACCTGCCGACCGCCCTCGACAACGTCGAGCAAAAACTAAAGCTCACTTCCGGACCCAATCTCAACCGGTTCTTGTTTCAGCGCCTTTATGGTGATGGTGTCGGCGAGACGACGGCGCTCTTTTACGGCGAGGGTGTCGCCAATATCGGGCGGGATCCTTTGCTCTGGATTGTCGGGGCCGCTCTTCTTCCCGTTCTCCTGGTGTTATTGCTTTCTCGATTTGGCGTTGTCGCCGGCGTCGTCGCCGGGCTGGCGATCTGGCGAGGCTCCCTCGGCGGGATCAGCGATGTGTTCCCAGCCATGGCGATCCAGATGGGTGCCCTCCTGTTCTTTCGCTTCATCGATTTTCCGTTTGACCTTCGACGCGTTTCATATCGCGCCATATCGGCTGTCCTCCTGGCAGCCTGTGTCTGGCACGTCGGTTCGGGCTGGGCCGCCGGCCATCACAGCCAGCTCATAGGTAAATTCAAACTCGCTTCCGGCACGTCCGCCGCTCTCGATAAATGCGGCAACATAAGAGATTCAGTCAATCGTCGCGCGAAACAGTTCGCCATCCGTGACACCCAAATACCGACGACCGCGACCTCGTTCCAGGGCATGCTGACCATCCATCTCGGTACCGTCAGGAACAGCCCGGATGACTTCTATCGAATGTTCATGGCCGTCGAAGGCGACTTGAACGCAGCCATTGCCCGCTGCGGAGATGCCGTTCATGCCGCCAAGCCGGTCCATTTTATCTATTCGCGTATCGAGCGCATCGGCGTCATTTCCCCGCTTGATATGATCGCGCTTGCCGCCGCGCTGTTCGTATTCTCGATGTCGTTCTTCAGAATTTTGCCGACAACACTGCCATGGATCGTCGCGGTCGCAACGCTTCCTTATACCTATTTTCTCACACTATCGCCGTCGAATACGGCGATGATCACAGGTGCAGCATTGGCGGTCGCTGCACTATGTATGGGATGGCAGAGCTTCCGGAGTTGGAAGCAAATTCCACAGTCCGGTTATGGAGTCATCCTGGCGGCATTCATCGCGCTTGTGGTCGCTCACTTCACCGCCGCGACGCATCTCATTCTTGAAGGTGCCGCGTTCCTGGCATGCCTGTTCGTCATCTTTCTCGCCATCCGCTTCCGCTTCGCGCATGACGCCGGATGGCTTCGCATTATGGGGATCACCATTGTTGCAAGTGTCCTCGCTGGCGCGCTCATCTCCGCGGTGTTCGTCTACATTCCCGCTCCTTGGCTCGCGATCCATCATGCGCCGACGGACAATCTCCGACTTGCAGGAATTTTCGACGAAGCCAACGCGGCGGGCCGTTATCTGATGCTGGCCTTCTTTTTCTTCCTCATAAAGGCATGGATTTGGCCGCTGGCCTTGACCGCGATCCTCCTCGCTGCCACTGGATCGAAGGGCGCTTTGGTCGCGACCTTTGCCGCCTCAATCATCTGTCTCATCATTGATCGAACGAACATGCGCCGCAGCATCGTTCTTGCCGCGTGTTCGTTCGTCTTGATGGGAGCGTGGCTTTCAATCGTCCAGCCCCGGCTTGAACAGCGGGCGGCGGCCATCTGGTCGGCAAACAAGCTCATCGGCCCGGTTGAAAAACCAGTGGGCAACACTCCCGAACAACTCCTAACGCACGAACTGCGCATCGGAACGTCATCGCGGATGACCAAAGAGGACGGTGTCATCCGGTATCACGAGCGGCCCTACAGCATCTGGCATACCGGACAGCGAGACCTATTGTGGAGCGCTGGCTTTGCAACCATCGTCGAACATCCCTTATGGGGCATCGGATACAAGCGATGGCGCGACGAGTTGTCCAAACGTCTCGATTACCCATTCACCTCTCCACATAACGGCCTGCTTGAGGTGACGGGGGCCTACGGCGTCATCGGCGGCATTTTATATTTGGCGTTGATCGTGCTCTTTGTCCGAAATGTCATGCGCGTCCGACGAGAGAAGCGCGCTGATTTTACCCTCCTATGGGCGACAGTATCCGTCGCCGGGATGCTGGTCTTTGAACTTGTAGACGTGAGTACCTCATTGGCTGCGACGCTGCCAGCTGTCTTGTTCTGGGCATTCCTTGCTGTGCAGGAAGGAATCCTATCAACCGGCACTTATCGTCAGCACGTCGGAATTCAACCACACGCGGCCGGCGACACTGGCGCAGCTTGAACATCGCTGTCGCGATTACACTTGGCTCACTCGTAATAGCGATCAGCCGCTCGTCCTTGACGGACCTGAGCGTGCCGCGAAACCCATCTATATGCCCGCCCCGCTCCCGAGGATCAGGACACGTCCGACAGAACGCGCACGCCTTGTGGGGATGACGGATCGGCGACCTCGATGTCCTTGCGCCACGTGGACGTGCAGGGAATACGGCTCCGGTCGCAGCGGTCGGCATAACGCTTGGCGACGTGGATCACCTCGTCAAGCAGCGAGCGTTCCAGGCGGGTGGGCTTGAGGCCCAGCTCGACCAGGCTGCGCGCTTCCACGATGAGGTCGTTTTCCGGCGACTCGTTGCGCGGATTAGCGAGGTACTGAATGGAGGCGCCGGTCACCTTCGACACCATCTCGGCGAGATCGATGACCTTATGCGTCTCGGTCATCTGATTGAAAATATCGACGCGGTCGCCCTTCTTCGGCGGGTTTTGCAACGCCAACTCGATGCAGCGCACCGTATCCTGGATGTGGATGAAAGCGCGGGTCTGGCCGCCTTTGCCGTGTACGGTGAGCGGATAGCCAATCGCCGCCTGCATCAGGAAGCGGTTGAGCACCGTGCCGTAATCTCCGTCGTAGTCGAAGCGATTGATGAGCCGCTCGTCGCTGCTCGTCTCTTTCGTATTGGTGCCCCAGACCACGCCCTGGTGCAAATCGGTGATCCGCACCTTGTCGTTCTTGTTGTAGTAATAGAACAGCAGCTGATCGAGCGTCTTGGTCATGTGATAAATGCTGCCGGGGTCGGCGGGATAGAGAATATCCTTCGGCACCCGCTTGCCCTCCGGGTTCAGCAGCTCGACCCGCAGATAACCTTCCGGAATGGCCGCGCCGCCGCCGTAGCCGTAGACGCCCATCGTTCCGAGGTGGACGACGTGGATGTCGAGCTCGCTCTCGACCAGTGCGCAAAGGATGTTGTGCGTGGCCGAGACGTTGTTGTTCACGGTGTAGCGCTTGTGGCGCTCGGACTTCATCGAGTACGGCGCGGCGCGCTGTTCGGCGAAGTGGACGATCGCGTCCGGCTTGTGCTCTTTGAACAGGGAAAGGACGCGGTAGAAGTCCTCCGCGACGTCGAAATTGAAATACTCGATCGTGCGCCCGGAAAGCTCCTTCCAGGTCGAAAGCCGCGTCGCGATCGGCGTTATCGGCGTCAGGGAGGAGATCCCCAGTTCCACGTCGGTGCAGCGCCGAATGAGGTTGTCGACGATGACGACGTCGTGTCCACGGTTGGAAAGATGCAGCGCGGTCGGCCACCCGCAAAACCCATCGCCGCCAAAAACGATTACCTTCACCGAGGGTCCCCTAAGGCTGGAATAAGCGGATATCGATTAGCCGAAACAGCCCCGATTTGCCAGCGCGGATTGAAGGAGCGCGCAAACGGCCTCGATGACCTATAAAGGATTCGGCGCCGACGGCGGCTCAATTTTCATCGCGGGGATGCAACGATCCGTGAGCACCGGTGGGCGTCCTCAGATTCCGGCCGGAAATGCATTGAGCTTTGTCAAGATGTTGGCAAAGCGCCTGGAGATCGTCATGGCCGGGCTTGTCCCGCCTGCGGGCCGAAGCGGCTCCGATGTGGTCAGGCCAGTGAACCCTTCGGCGGGCGAAGGCCCGGCCATCCACGCCTTGCTTCCGAAAAAGCCGCAAAGACGTGGATACCGCGACCCGCCTCCGCTCGATACGCGAGCTACGGCGGGCTTAGTCAGGCGCGCCGAAGCGCGTTAGCGCGAAGGCGGGCAAGCGCGGGCATGACGGCAGGGTAGCGCCTGGAATTTTCTGTCTTCATTTCCGGCCAGACTCTCACGGCCCGAAAGCAAATTATTGCCGCGACGGCGGCGGCACGATACAGGGACACGCGTCGCGGCCAATCGCGGCAATCAGCACATCAAACCGGCACAATGCGGACTTCACTCGCGGCAATCCAGCGCTCTTTCCTTGCCCCCTGGGCGGCGGCCGAGGCATCGAGCCCGTATCTTTGTTACGGGCTTTTTGCTTGCGCCGTGCTCCTCTATTACGGCCTCAGCTTCAACTACGGCATCGACCTCGACGACGAGGGCCTGTTGATCGGAGGCGCGGCCGCGATCAACGCCGGCAAGTTCCCCATCGCGGATTTCTATTCCTACCAGCCCTGGATGTATTTCTCGCTGGCCGGCTTCTTCCGGCTGTTCGGCACCACGCTGATCACCGAGCGCGTTTTCCTCATTGTCCTGCTGCTCGCTTCGAGCCTTTGTGTGCTGTGGCTGGCGCGGCAAGTGCTTCCGGCCGGGCCGAGCTTGATACCAGCCGTCTTCTATGCGGCGGCGCCGGGCGCTTGGTACAAGGTCTTTTTCATTTTTCACCTCCTGTTGGTGCTGGCCACGCTCTTCCTGTTCAATGCGCGCCCACGTCCGGCGCGCGCATTTCTGGCGGGCTTGGCCGCCGGCTTTGCCCTCGTGAGCCGGGCCGAGGCGGCGACCATCGCCGTCGCGCTGTTTGCCGGTGCGCTCGGTCTCGTGATGATCTCCGATGTCCGGGTTGCAGGGCGCAAATGGGGCGCTTTGGTCGGGCGCCACCTCGCAAACATTGTCTCTTACGCGGCCGGATGCCTGCTGCCGGTCGCCATCTTCGCGGAGGTCTATTGGGCGGCGGGAAAGCTGGATGCCCTCCTCACGCACCTCAAATACACGGCCACGCCTATCCCGTATGAGCAGGTGATCACACTCAGCGGACGCGCCGATGTCTTTTCACCTTCGAGCCTCCTCTCCAATCCTCAACTCACGCAGTGGTTTTATGGCGCAAGCCTGATTGCCTGCCTCGCATTCTTTCTTGTCAACCTGATCGCTTTCTTTCGCGGCGCCGGCGCTCGTGCCGATGTGCGCCGAAAGCTGATCCTCGCCGCGGCGGCGCTCGGCTCGATGAGCTACACGTTTTTCTTCGTCTGGAACTCGCGTATGCTGTCGAGCTTCGCGATAGTTTATCTGGCGGAGATCGCGCTGCTCTATCAGGTGGGCACGTTGCTCGCGCAGCGGTCCAAGGGGCTCCCCGTCGCCGTCGGCTCCGTCTTGCTTGCGCTGGTCGTGCATGCGTTTTGCGCCACCAATTTCTATTCCGGCTCGATCACCATGCGCGTCCTGACGCCGGGCCATTCCACCCATCCCTTTCTGAAGGGAATGACCGTCGACGCCGGCCAGGTGCGCTCAATCGACATGCTGAAAAAGATCGCCGACGCGGACCCCGGCGCTTACCTGGTGCCGATGTCGGAAGCGACCACGATGGGCTTCCTCTCCGGCCTCACGAATCCGACCTACTACACCATCTTCACGATCGGGCTCTTCGGCAAAGAGCGGCAGGAAAAAGCCATCGATACTTTCGAGCGCTTGAAAATCAAATATTTCGTCGGGCGCAGCGGAGAGTTCTTCGCCCACGGCGCGCCCGCGTCCGACCTGTCGGCGTATGCGCCCCTGGTCAGGGCCTATCTCGTGTCGCACTACGATATCCGCCGGCTCGGCGACAGCTACGTTCTCTTGACTCGCCGCGGATCGGCACCGCCGTCCGGCGGAGCAAAGGCAAACGCCTCGTGAGGCCGCATTGTCGTCAACGCACGGCTGCGGCCGATTCCAGCTTTCTGCAGACCATGATGCAATGATCGTAGGGCAGCCGCAGCAGATCGTCGCGAAGGTGAACTTCCACCGTTGAAAAGCTCTCGTGCGCCAGCGCGCTGTACGCGGCACTCGTGCGGGTGTTCTTTCCGCGATCGGCCGCGATCAGAAACCGCGCGATCGGATTTTGCGGCACGGTCCACACGCAATCCAACGTCACCAGGCGGCCGCCGGGGACCAGGAACTTGGCCGCCGCCGAGAACAGCGAACGAGCTTGCGCATCGTCGAGATGATGCAGCAAAGCGACCGCGAGGACGATATCCGCCTGTGCGTCGATGTGATCGACGATGTTGGCCGCGTCGCCGTGAATGAAGCGTCCGCGGTTTCCGTAGCGTCTCGACGCGCTCCGGATGTAGTTCGGATCGAGGTCGAGCCCGACGTAATCGACCTCGCCCAGGTAATCCAGCATGGCGCCTGGGCCGCAGCCGATATCGATCACGCGGTCTCCCGCTCGCGGCTGCACGTAACGATCCACGAACACGCGCCTGGCATCTTTGCGAGCGATCACCCGCTGCAAGGCTGAATACGCCCACGGCAGCCTCAGAGCAGAGTAGAGCCCGCCGAGACTCTGGGTCATGATTGAGCTCCCGTCGGCTTCGCATGCGCCGCAATGACGAGGTCGCAAACGCGATCCACGTCCTCGGCGGTCAAACGCCCGTGCAGCGGCAGCCTCAGCATGGTATCGAAGACTCTTTCGGTAACGGGCAGATCGCCGACGCTGCGACCGAATTTCCGCCCCGCGAACGACGTGTGCAACGGCACATAATGCGTATGCGCCGCGATCCCGGCTTCCTGCAACAACGACTGTATTTGCTTCCGTCGAGCGGGCGATTCCAACAGCAAATAATAAATGTGACCGTTGCTTTCCGCCCGCTGCGGAATTGTCGGGCGGCGAAACCGCCCCTGCCCGGCCAGATCCGCAAGCCGCGCGTGATACTGCCGCCATAGCGCTTTGCGATAGTCGGTGATGGCCGCGGCTTCCTCCAACTGCCCCAGCAAGGCGGCGGCGATCAAATCGCTCGGCAAATAAGACGAGCCGATATCGAGCCACTCGTACTTGTCGACCTTGCCACGGCTGAAGTCGGTTCGATTGGTTCCCTTCTCGCGGATGATCCGGGCGCGCGCTTCGAGCTTCGGGTCGTTGATCACCAGCAAGCCGCCCTCGCCGGAAACAACGTTCTTGGTCGCGTGGAAGCTGATTGCGCCAAGCGCGCCGATGCCTCCCAGCGGTTGTCCGTCCCAGGCCGCAAGATAGCCTTGCGCCGCATCTTCCAACACTTTCAGCCCGTTTTTTTGCGCGAACCCGGTGATGACGTCCATCTGACAGCCCACGCCGCCATAGTGTACAGGCACCACCACGCGCGTGCGCGGGGTCAACGCATGTTCGAGCTGGGTCTCGTCGAGATTGAGGGTGTCGGGACGAATATCGATGAAGACGGGTGTCGCACCGCGCAGCACGAACGCGTTCGCCGTGGAGACGAACGTGTATGACGGCATTATCACCTCGTCGCCAGGTCCGACGTCCAGGAGAAGCGCACCCATTTCGAGCGCTGCCGTCCCGGAGTGCGTCAGCAGCACCGGCACGCCAAAATGGTTCGTCAAGAGTTTGTGGCAGCGCTCGCTGAAAGGTCCATCGCCCGAGATCGCACCGCTATTGAGGCACTCTTCGAGATAGACGCGTTCACGGTGCCGGATATCCGGCATGCTGAAGGGGATGATTTTTCTTTGCGCTTCGCTCATCGTTCAAGGGCTCAATGCGCTTTCAAGCTACCGGATCGGTAGATCACGATGCGTCTGCCTGCGAGCGCCCGCAGAACCCCCACCATGAACGCCGTGTTCGCCAGAAAAAAGCTGTAAATCGTGTTGGCAACCGGCAGCTTGATACGCCGTTCCTCCGCCCACCAACCGATGCATGCGGCCGCGACAACAAGCAAGAAACCAAAAGACGCCACGGGCATCGTCCGGGTCGCGATCAGACCGATCGTGCCGGCCGCCATGAGGAGAAGACCGACCCATCCGAGCCAACGGAGTAATTTGTGCGACCATAGCGCAAACGCATAACCGGCGTGTTTGAACGGGTTGAGCAGCGCCGGATAGCGCCAGGTGCCCGTCCAGTTTCGCATGGTCATGCGAACGCGCGTACGGAACTCCTTTCCACCCTCGTTTTCCATGGAGTCATACGCCAAGGCTTCGCGGCAGTGGACGACTCTTTTGCCTTGCGAAACCACGTCAAGCGGGATGATGCAATCATCTCCCGCAAAGACCGGCAGCGGGCGAAATAATTCTCGACGGAAAGCCATGGCTTGGCCGCTGGCAACAGCCAAGATGCCGGCATCGCTTTCCAACTCGCGCAACGACAGTTCGTAAGCCCAATAGCGCCCCTGATTTTGCGCAATGGCGCCCGAACGTTCGATGAACCTGACGTGCGCCGTCACGCATCCTACCTCTCGATCGGCAAAGCAGGCTGCCACCGCCTTCAGAAAGCCCTTGTCGAACCGCGTCTCCGCGTCCGTCAAGACAACGATGTCGCCTCGCGTCTGCGGCATGGCTGCGTTCTGCGCTTGCGACTTGCCGACACGAGACGTTCTAACGACCCTAATTTCATGGGCGCTGACGAACTCCTCGACCAACGACTCCGTTCCGTCGGCTGATCCGTCCGAGCATACGACGATTTCCACGCGATCGCTCGGGTAGTCCTGCGCGACCAAATTCTGTAGGCGTTCCTTTATGTTCCGCTCCTCGTTATGCACGGTGAGGAGAACGGTGATGCGTGGCGCCATGTTGGCGTCTTCACCACCTGTCGGGCGCTGCATCTTGCCTCTCAGGCATCGCAGCAGAAACCGATAGCCCCAATACGCGTAAACGAGCAAAGCGGCGCCTCCGACAAAACCTATTATCGACAGCACGGCAACCACGGTCATGCGGGAGCTCCACCGATGAGTGCCAGGTAGTGGCTGCGCAAAAGAGGCATAGAACTCTCGAGTACGCGGCAGGCAGACATCGAAACAGGCGCCAATTTGCGCGCGATCGGGGGCAAAAGCGTAAGAGATCGCCACACAATTTGCCGGCCCGGAAACAACGACTTCAATTCAGCCAGCTTGATCGGCCTCACATTGCGGTTAAAAAAACTCGGGTATCGAAAATCGTACCACAAGATGAACCCGTTCGGCCGCAATATCCGGGCCATCTCACTCGCAACGGCTTCCTTGAGCGACGGGTCGAGTATCGACGTGAACACCGTCGATTGCACGACCAAGTCGAAACTGCCAGCAGGGAAAGGCAAGTGATCTGCGGCCCCTACAGCGACGTGTGACCCGGGAACATTCTGCCGCGCCTCTTTGATAAACGGCTCGAGCAGATCGATCCCATAGATCGACGACGGCAAGGCACCCCACCTCATCCAGTCGATGAAGCGCGTGCCACGCCCGCACCCCACATCAAGGATCGTCAGGTCTCGCAGGCTTGTCAGCCCGTGTCGTGCAAGGAGCCGGAGCGTTTCCTCCTCGCGCCGCTGCAGCATGTACAGTTCGCCGGGGAAAAAGAGGGAATACCGATCGATGACGCCTTGCTCGATGCGGCCCTCATACGCCTTCCGAATGCGTGCAATCTCGTCCATTGCGCAATCTATCCGGCTCCGACAAAGGCCCGATGCACCGCCTTAAACAACAGCCGCCGATGGTCGGCAAGGAGCAACGCCAGCGCTACAAGGTAGACAACTGAAAAGGCCGCAACAGCCAGCAAAGCACCGAGCCTATCCGGCATGAGCGATAATGTCGTGATCTTCCACGCAACCACGCCGAGACCGGCTGCCAGCAGCCAGCGGCAGACATGATTCCAATCGGGCAATGCGGAGCGGCCGAAGGTCCTCACGACCAGCAGAATGCTGAAGGCCGCCGTGACGGCGAATGCAATGGATACGGAAAGCGGAACCCATATGAAGGAGCCTTGGCGGGTGAAAAACAAGACGGCCACAAGAGTTGCTATCCCGGCCGCTGAAATTGAGACGGTCCAACCGGACCGGTGCATCGCATAGAATATTCTGAAGAACACCATGAATACGGCCTCCAGCATTATGGCTGGGGCAAAGCCGCGAAGGGCCTCGGCTGTCAATTGAACCGCTTGAAGATCAAACTTGCCCCGCTGAAGAACGATTTGCACAATGACCTCAGATCCCGCTGCGGTGATCATGGCGGCAGGAAACAAGACAATCAGCCCCCACATCAACAGCGAACTGGTCACCTCAGCCACTCGCCGCTTGTCGCCGGCTAAGTGCAAAGCCGCGACCGCCGGAAATATCATGGTTGCGGCCGGGTTCACGATCAACGATATCGGCACCTCGTACAGCCTGAAAGCATATCCGAGGGCTGAAATGGCACCGCCGCCGTGGCCGGAAGCAAACGTCCGGGCGATCAGCTGCGACACCATAAGCAACCCAATGGTGCTTCCGATGCCGAGCGAGATCAGAATCGGCCGCGAGTGCGCCCAGAAGGACATGAAAAAGTCACGGCTCAAATCAAGGGGCACAATACGAAACAGGCCCAAGTGCCGGACTTGATAGGCCATTATCGGGATATTCAGCAATGGCCCTGCAAGAAAAGCGGCCGGCAATGCATACGGGCCCCATACCGGGGTCATCGTGTAGGCCACCACGATAAACGTCAAATTATTGATTAGGTAGCTTGCTGCCGCGAGGCGGAAGCGGTTATGCGCATTCAATACGAGCACAAACAACGTAACAACTGCGTTTGCCGGGATTGCCCACACCAAAATATCAGCGAACGACAGGGCGAGGTCGCGTGCCGCGCCGGGCATGTCCGGAGACATGACTTGGACGACGCCCGGCATCGCAAGCCGCAGGAGCGTAGCCAATCCGATTCCGGCAACGAGGACAACCGAGGCTGCGGTAACGACAAAACGGGTTCGCCTATATCGCGTCTCCGGATCCGTAATGCGCATGCCGTGCAAGAGCGGAACGACGGTCGCAGTCAGCGCTCCGGCGAACAAAAGATCATGCACCGTCTGTACGAACGCCAAGGACAAGTAAAACGCGTCCGTCTCCTTGCCCGCTCCAAACAAGCCCGCCAGCAAAAGTTCCCGCAGGTAGCCGGCCACAGCGACGGCGACGGTTACCATCGCTAAAATAATTGAAGTCCGGCCGACGGAAACCAAATCCGGTACCCCGAGAGGATTGGAGAGTATCGTTTTATGAGTTTAGTTGTTCAGGCAGCAGCTCCCGGAAGGCATATTCCTGCGGAATAAATACCCGTCCCGGCGAGGAAAATCCAGTGTGAGCGACTTTGCTTATAGCAATGTCCGGCATGCCGCGAGCACAAATAAGCATTTTGCGGCAAGACAGAGGTCGGCTATACGCTTCCGCCGACCTGCGGGGATTTTGACGACATGATTTTTAGGTGGAGGGTGCAATGGTTGCGGAACCACTAATTCACGAATTTCCGCCCCATAGCTCCCCTGCTCGCAAGGAGACCATCGAGGTTCCTTTCGCGATGCCTGACATTGGCGAGGCTGAAATCGAAGCCGTCGTCGAATGCCTGCGCAGCGGTTGGATAACCACCGGCGAAAAGAACTCCAGGTTTGAACGCGATTTCGCTCAATTCATTGGTGGCGGCATCGAGGCAATTGCTGTTTCGTCGTGCACCGAAGGACTACAAATCGCCCTGGCGGCGCTTGGGATCGGTCCGGGCGACGAGGTCATCACCACCGATCTGACCTTCAGCGCGACCGCCATGAGCATCATCCACGTCGGTGCGCGACCTGTCCTCGTCGACATAGATCCCATTACGCTCAACATCGACGTGTGTAAAATCGAGGCTGCAATTACCTCACGCACCAAAGCGATTATTCCCGTTCATTATGCCGGTCTCGCGTGCAACATGGACGCGATTCAGGACATCGCACGCCGGCGGAATCTCAAAGTGATCGAGGACGCGGCCCATTCGTTTCCCGCCACATGGCGCGGAAAGATGATTGGTCAAAATACGTCCGATGCCACCGTCTTCAGTTTCTATGCTACAAAAACGATAACCACTGGCGAAGGCGGGATGATCACTGTTGCCGATCCTGCGGTGGCCAAACGCATCCGAACGCTCAGACTCCACGGCATCGACCGCGACGCATTCGACCGCTATCGTTCCGCATCGGCCTCGTGGCAGTATGAAATAGTGGCTCCGGGTTTCAAGTCCAATCTTACGGACATCGCGGCCGCGATCGGTATCGTTCAGCTTGGCCGCGCATGGGAATTGCAGAAACGCCGTTCGTATTTATCAAATCGCTATACTGAACAGTTCGCCTCGTTGCCGCTGACAGCCCCGCCAGCCGCGCCCGAAGGCGATGTACACGCATTCCATCTATATCCTGTCCGCCTCCGGGATGGAGCGCCCATAGACAGGGATTCCTTTATTTTGGAGATGCGGAAGAAAGGTATCAATTGTAGCGTTCACTTTATCCCGCTCCATTGCCACGCATATTGGAAACGGACGTTGAGTGTAACTGCCGAGCAATTTCCGCAAACCCAAAAAGCCTACGAACGGCTAGTGACATTGCCCTTGTTTACCAAGATGTCCGACAGAATGCAGCAGCATGTCATCGATTCAACGACAGAGCTCCTCTCTTAAGAGGATCGACAAAAAGCGGCTCTTGGACGTTGCAATTTCCGCTATGGGTCTACTTGTTGCTGCAATTCCCCTGGCACTATCTGCTGTAGTAATAAAGCTGACCTCCTCTGGTCCGGCTCTTTTCCGTCAGCTTAGGGTCGGCCAGCATGGCACGCCGTTCGAAATCTATAAATTGCGGACGATGCGCCCGCAGGACAACGCCGACAAAATCACCGTCGGCCGCAGTCCTCGTATTACTCCCATCGGGCACATCCTTCGTGCGACGAAAATCGACGAGCTCCCGCAACTCATCAACATCCTGAAAGGCGAGATGAGCCTGGTCGGCCCAAGGCCCGAGGTTCCAGAATTCGTTGCTAAATACCCTGAGAAAGATCGCGATCTCGTGCTGTCGATCCGGCCTGGCCTGACTGACTTCGCTTCAATTCGCTTCCGCAACGAGAACAGCCTCCTCGCCGCTCAGGCCGATCCACTAGCCTATTACGAACACGTCATCTTGCCGACAAAGTTGCGCTACTATCGATTTTATGTCTCGCGCCTGAGTGTCGGTCTTGATCTCTACATCATGTTTTTGACTGCCCGCTGTGTGATCAGCGACTTGATCGGCCGTAGCTCGCAACGAAGGCGTATCGTCCGCTGAGGACCAGCGGAAGAGCAGGGTTAGCCGGTCTCGTGCCGGTACGTTGTCGAAGGTGCTGCCGCTATTTTGAGGGATTCACCGATGCACAATGAGGGTGTCCAAGGCGGAGAGCCGTTGACACGAAGCAAACCCTTTCAATTCCAAGTTGCCGCCACCGACCTTCTCGGCCTCTTACTGGTAGCGACGTTACCATGGTCCACCTCCGCGACACTCATCCTTGTTGCTCTTTGGGCTCTTGCGCTTATTCCGACGATTACCGTCGCCGAATGGACTGCCGAGCTAAGACAAGCGCGCAGTTTTTTACCTGTGCTGTTCGCGATTGTAGGCTTAGCGGGAATGTTGTGGGCAGATGTAAACTTACAGGCCCGCTTGTCTGGTTTCAGCAGCTTCTGGCGGTTTCTCCTCATACCCGCCCTCATCATACACTTCCAACGATCAAATAATGGAGAGCGAGCGGCAATCGCTTTCCTGCTGTCGTGCTTGCTCCTGCTTGCCCTATCCATTGGATCGGCAATTGACCCAAGAATCGCCTGGTGGCGGATGGACAACCCGGGAGTTCCTTTCAAGAACCAGATCACCCAAAGCCTCGAGTTTGGAGTTTGTGCGCTATGCTTGTTGGCCTACTCGTTTGAATGCTGGCGCACCGGCCGGCGAAAGCTTGCGATACTAAGCACGGTTTTAGCCCTTGGATTTATGGGAGATATTTTCTTCGTGGCGACGTCGAGAACCGAACTCGTTGCGATCGCTGCCATGCTGTTTGTTCTTGCGCTACGAGTGCTCGGCTGGAAAGGTGTTCCGGCCGGCTTGGCGGTTGTCATCTGCTTAGGTGTGACGGCCTGGTTCGCATCGCCTTATCTGCGCGGCAGAATATTTCATGGTGTTTGGGAGTTCAAACAATACGAAAAAATTGATCAAGGCACATCGATCGGCGCACGATTGGAATTCTGGCGCCGCTCTTTGATCTTTGTCGCTGAAGCTCCGATTATCGGGCATGGCACGGGTTCTATCCAGTCTTTGTTTGCCGACAGCGCTACCGGCAAAGAGTGGATCGGCACGTCTCATGCCGTAGGGACCCACAGGGCCGCCGCGATGATCACGCCGAACCCCCACAACCAGACGTTCGCGGTAGCGATACAACTCGGCCTTCTAGGCGTCGCGGTGATGTACGCAATGTGGTTGGCGCATTTACTTTGTTTCACCCGCCCCGGACTGTTTGAGTCATTCGGCATTATGGTAATGGTACAAATGATCGTCGGCTGCGCATTCAACTCCCACCTATTCGATTTTACGGAGGGTTGGTTCTACGTGCTAGCGGTGAGTGTGCTCATCGGCGCAACGAGGAGTCATAGTGCCAACTGGCTCGTGACAAAACGGCTTCCGTCAATCCGGGGGGGATGATGCGGCGCCAAGCGCCGACAAGCCTTTCTCCGCGCGCATCGAATGAGCGGCGGTTGCCGCCGATAATCGGCGCTCATTGTTCGCAAGAGCCCGCCGGTCCGCTTCCGAATGCCACAGATGCACCACCCCGGTCGCGAATATCCCATCTTTGCGGCGAGCACCCGCGTGCAAGAGACGCACGATGAAATCGGAATCTTCCCTTCCCCATCCGGTATAGGAAGCGTCAAAACCGTCAACACGAAGGAGATCGGACCGCCAGACGGCGAGATTGCATGCGCGGGCCGCATGCCATCTGCGAGGCCGCAGCCGGCGCAGGGGTCCAAGCGGCAGACGCAAGAGAGGCGAGAGGCGATTGACGCCTCCACGTCTACGTTGCGACATCCATTGCAGGGCTGTCCACGTTTCCGGCTTCTGAGCCTCGCGAAGCACGTTTTGAGTGAGGTCGGCCGAAAGGAGTACACGATTGCCGGTAACGAACCAGGCCGGCTCGGCCAAACGCCGATGGGCCGCGACGAAATCCGGGCGGGCGATGCAATCACCGTCAAGAAAGATGCAGTATTCACCTTGGCTGGCCAAGACGGCACGATTGCGGACTTCGGCCAAGCGGAACCCGCGGTCCTCCTGCCAGACGTGTACGAGACGGTGCGGAAATTCGGGTTTCCAGATCCTCACTAGTTCAGCTGTCGATGGTCCAGAACCATCGTCCGCCACGATGACCTCGAATTGCCGATCGGACTGGGCGGCGAGCGAACGCAGCACCGCCGCGAGCGCGTCCTCGCGGTTATAGGTGGTCACGATAATGGAAATCAGCCTAGACACAGAAGGCTATGTGGAAGTCCGGCGGACAATGGTACGATCTCATGATTAGCTCATCTGGCGAGCACCCACAAACTGAATTCCGCGAGGGGAACAGACAATCGAAGAACCCTGTCGGCCGGCGCTTTCGCCGTATCCAAGCCATGTTGATGACGTCACGATGCAGCGTCGTTTTGGGGCGCTAGACGTCAATTTGGGTTTTCTGACTGCGAGTCTGCCAGATTTGGCCGATGATGACCGGATTACGAGAGCGAGCTTACGTTGATGAATTTTGTCAACATCGACGAACGAAACGCCCGCTCCTATTGGACTATCGGCAGGGGCGATAGCGAGCGCGCCTTCCGCTCGGCGAAGCGGCACAGTGCACGAGTGCGGCTTCTGCGGACAGCACTTCCGCTTCTGATTGGCTTGGCTCTCGTTGGAGTAGCGCTGAATACCTATTTGAATCCGCTATTCGATCCACTTCCCGTTCAGGTCGGCAAAGTGGCCCTGTCAGGCACCCGAATCACCATGGACCATCCCCGTATAGCCGGATTTACGCATGACGAGCGCCCCTACGCGCTGACCGCCGAAACAGCCATTCAGGATCTGAAGAAGCCCAACGCGGTCGAATTGCACAACATCAAGGCCACTGTGCAAATGCAGGACCTCGGAAAGTTACAGTTGACGGCCCCGATGGGGCTCTATGATACGAAGAAGGAGATCCTGAAGCTTGATCAGAACATCCTGATTACCTCGAGCAAGGGTTACGAGGGGCGATTGCGGGAAGCCACGGTTGATATCGGCAGCGGCCACGTGACTTCGGACCATCCGGTCGAGATGAAGATGCTGCAAGGAACTCTGGACGCAAACCGGATGGAAATCATCAATTCCGGCGACCTGATAAAATTTGATCGCGGCGTGCGGATGACGCTGAGGCAGGGCTTCTCCAAGGATAGCGCGAAGCCCGCGACGTCCGACCGCGCGCCCATACAGCTCGCCGGCCCTCCGCCTCTATCCGACGAGAGCGTGGCGGCTCACGATCCCGTTCCGAACGCTATCCACGCTCTGCACCGTTTCCCCTCGGTAGACCCCCGCCGCCTCGCGCCAACCCGGCAGGTTGCGGCGGCGGCGACAGTGCTGATCCGGTTGCCGAAGCCCCGCCCTGGAAGACGTATTGCCCGATGACGAGGAACGATAAGGAGCCAAGTTCATCCAGTGGTAGACTGCCCTTCCAAGCGTAACGGGCATCTCCTCTTAATGCATAAGATTTCAGCTTACATCCTCACCTTCAACGAAGCGGAAAAGATCGAGGCCGCCGTCGGCAGCGTCTTGTGGGCCGACGACGTGGTCGTGGTCGACTCTTTCAGTACCGACCGTACTGTCGACATTGCTGCCGCGCTTGGGGCCCGCGTGGTGCAGGTGCCATTCGACGGCTTTGGTAAGTTGCGCAACAGAGCGGTTGAAGCCTGCGCTCATGAGTGGATATTCAGCCTCGATGCCGACGAGCGTTGTACCCCGGAGTTGCGCAACGAGATTCTCGGCCTCCTCTCAGGCGAGCCGCCGTGCGATATCTACAGGGTGCCCCGGCGCAGCTACATGATGGGCCGCTGGATTCGCGGCTCCGGCTGGTATCCGAATTTTCGCCAGCCGCAGCTTTTCCGCAAAGACGCAATGCGCTACACGCTCGAGCCGGTGCACGAGGGATACGAGGTGCTCAGCGCAAGACCGGTCGGCATCTTGAAAAATGTGGTATGGCAATTTCCCTTCCGCGATCTGGAAGAGGTCATCCGCAAGATAAACCGCTATTCCTCACTCGGCGTGCCGAAGCTCGCACACAAGCGGGCGTCGATGGCAAGCGCGTTGGGGCATGGCCTCTGGTCGTTTATCAAACACTACTTCTTCAAGCTTGGCTTCATCGACGGCTGGGCGGGATTCGTCATCGCCTTCGGCAATTTCGAGGGCACCTTCTACCGCTACGCCAAGCGCTACGAAGAGGCGCAGGGTTGGCAGCCACCGGCAGCCAAGGTGCTGAGGCGGGAGAGATCCGAGTAAAGCGGCATCAACTCTTCCCTTTGCGTGAGCGTTCGACCATGGCGGTGGTGGAATAGCCCGGCACCAAGTCGACCAGGATGAGTTCACCGCCCAGCCGCTCGACCAGATCGGCACCAACCACCTGCTCGCGGCGATAATCGCCGCCCTTGACCAGCACCGTCGGTTTGATCCGCGCAATCAATGAAGCCGGCGTGTCCTCGTCGAATACGGCCACGAGATCGACGGCTTCGAGCGCCGCCAGCACTTCGGCGCGTGCCTCGAGCGGCTGTACCGGACGGCCTTCGCCTTTCAGCCGCGCTACCGACGCATCGTCGTTTAATCCGACAACCAGACGGTCGCAGGCCGCGCGGGCGGCGGCCAGCAGCCGGACGTGCCCCGGGTGGAGCAGATCGAAGCAGCCATTGGTGAAACCGATGCGCAAGCCCTGGCGTCGCCATTCGCCGATGTGTTCATCGAGGTGTTGCCAGTCGAAGACAATCTTCTCTTCCGGGGCGAGCGAGGCCGCCGGCAGGATCCGCGCCCGCAATTCGGCAACCGACACTGTCGCCGTGCCCCGCTTTCCAACGACGACGGCCGCCGCGGCATTGGCAGCGCGCATCGCGGATTCGAAATCGGCGCCGATCGCCAACATGGCCGAGAGCACGGCAACAACCGTATCGCCCGCGCCGGAGACGTCGCGCACGCGCACGGGATAAGCGGGCACGTGCACTGTGTCACCATTGGCGGCTAAGGTCATGCCATCCTCGCTCCGAGTCACCAGCACGGCTTGCGCGCCGAGACTCGAGGCGAGCGCACGCGCAGCCTCGGCAATTTCGCGATCGCTACGCGCGGGGCGGTGGGTGGCGTCGGCTAACTCCTGGCGGTTGGGCGTGATCAAGGTCGCGCCGCGATAGACGCTGTAATCGCGGCCTTTCGGATCGACCACGACCGGCTTGCCGGCCATTTTGGCGGCCTCGATGACCGCGCGGACCACGCCGGGAGTGAGCGCCCCCTTGGCGTAGTCCGACAGCACCACCGCGCCTACGCGCGGCAGCGCATCGCGCACATAGCCGATAAGCGCATCTTCGCTTTCCCGACTGACGGGCGCCGCCAATTCCCAGTCCGCGCGCAGCATATGCGTGGAGAAGTGCTCGGAAACGAAGCGCGCCTTGCGCGTGGTCTGCCGCGCAGCGTCGACCACCAGTCGCGAATCGATCAGGGGATAGGCCGTCAATGCTTCGCTCAGCGCGCGGCCGGTTTCGTCATCACCGACCACGCCGATGAAGATGCATTTTGTGCCTAGCGAAACCAGGTTGCGCGCGACGTTGCCGGCGCCACCCACCATCGTCTCGGTGCGCTTGACCGCGATGACCGGCGTCGGCGCTTCCGGCGAGATGCGCGAAACCTCGCCGTAGACGAATTCGTCGAGCATCACGTCGCCGATGCAGAGCACGGTCTGCCCGGAGAGCGCGGCGAGATGTTTGTCGACGTCGAACATGACTATTCCCGGCGCATCCCCTACTCGATCGCGCTACCGATAGCGGTCCGCACGGTCGAGATAACCGTTGACGTAGCGCTCGACGGCGATCTCCAGCGGCGTGAATTCCGCCTCGTAGCCGGCGCGGCGCAAATTCTCGATCGAGCTCTGCGTGAAGTACTGGTACTGCCCGCGGATCGACTCCGGCATCTCGACATATTCGATATTGGGCGCACGTCCCATCGCCTTGAACATGGCGCCGATCATGTCGCGAAAGCTTTCCGCCTTGCCGGTGCCGACGTTGAAAATGCCGTTGACGGTGTCCTGCCGGAGCAGCCACAGCAACACGGCGATAGCGTCGTCCACGTAGATGAAATCGCGCCGCTGGTCGCCGTCGGCGATGCCGGTCTTGTGCGACTTGAACAGCCGCACCGGTTCGCCGGCCTTGGCGGGCGCGAACACCTTCGACAAAACGCTCGCCATGGCGCCTTTGTGATACTCGTTGGGACCGTAGACGTTGAAGAATTTCAAGCCCACCCAATGCGGCGGCAACCGTTCGTTCTTGGCGAAGCGCGCGGCCACGGCGCGGTCGAGCAGGTGCTTGCTCCAGCCGTAAAGGTTCATCGGGCGAAGCTGCGCCAGCGCGTCCGGCGACCAGTCGTCGACGAAGCCCCGCTCGCCATTTCCGTAGGTCGCCGCCGACGAGGCGTAGATGAACGGGGTGCGGCTCTTCGTGCACCAATCGAGCAGGTGCAACGACAGCCGGAAGTTGCTTTCCATCACCAGATCGCCGTCGGTGGCGGTGGTGTCGGAGACGGCGGCCATGTGGATCACGGCGTCGAGTCTTCGGTCTTCAAGCCATGCCGTCAGGTCGGCAGGCGGCACAAAATCCGCAATCCGGTGCTTGGCTAGATTGCGCCATTTATCGCCGTGGCCGAGCAGGTCGTTGACGGCGACATCCTCGCCAGCCCCGGCAAGGGCGGCCACCACGTTCGATCCGATGAACCCGGCCCCGCCGGTGACCAAAAACATCCCTGCCCCTTCACCCCTCGGCAGACCGAGGCCCTCCTTTGCCCCAGACGGCCGGCGGGCGCAATGACGCGAAAAATCCGCAACGAATGAGCCGAAAATTGCGGCTGGACAGGTGGCGCCGCGGCAGGGTAACCGCTGCCCCGTCCCGCCCTCAACTGTGAGCCTATGCATCAGGTCTCGCCGGCAGCACCCGTCCTCATCGTCCCCTACGTCTGGATCGGCGATTTCGTGCGCTGCCATTCGGTGGTCCGGCTGCTGAAGGCGCAAAACCCCGACCGGCCCGTCGATATCGTCAGCAGCAGCCTTTGCGCGCCTTTGGCCGGCTACATGCCGGGCGTACGCAACACGATCGTCATCGACCTGCCCCGCCGCCGGCTCGGCATGGCGCTCCAGCGCAAGCTCGCGGCCAGCTTGCGCGTCGCCGGCTACGGCCAGGCGCTGGTGATGTCGCGCAAATGGAAGGCGGCGCTCGCGCCGTTCCTCGCCGGCATTCCCGTCCGCACCGGCTTTGCCGGCGAAGCCCGCATCGGTCTGATCAACGACCTGCGGCTGGGCGAACGCAAGCTTGCCCGCATGATCGACCAGATGGGGGCGCTCGCGCTTTCCAAGGGCGCCAGCCGGCCGGATGAATGGCCGCTGCCCGAACTGCGGGTCCCGCCCGAGGAGATTGCCCGGTGGCGCGAGCGGAACAATCTGGCCGCCGAAAACTGTCCCGTCGTGACCTTGTCCCCCGGCGCGGTCGGTGCCGGCAAAGCCTGGCCGGCCGGCCGTTATGCCGCGCTGGCGAAGGCGCTGACCGCTGATGGTGCTACCGTCTGGGTGCTCGGCAGCCCGGCCGAGAGCGCCGCGGCGCAGGAAATCACGGCGGCGGCCGGACCGCGTGCCCGCGATTTGACCAGCGACGACCTGCGTAACGCGATTTTGGCGCTCGCCGCGGCCGACGTGTCGGTGACCAACGACTCCGGCCTCATGCATGTCGCGGCGGCCTTGGGCACGGCGACGGTCGCGATTTTCGGCCCGACCAGCCCCTGGCACTGGAAGCCGCTCAATCCGGTCGCCGCCATCCTGGAGCCGCCCACCGACGAGGCGGCCCGGCAGCGCGCCCGTGAGATCGGCAACGATGCGGTCCGCCACCGCCGCACCGCCGATGTTGCTGTGGAAAGCGTGCTGGAAGCGGTGCGCAACGTGCTCGGACACGCCAAGAATGGCCGCAAGGCGGCCGTTAACGTTCGCCTGCCGCAAGACTGACCCGCCCCTCCCTTTCATGCTATCCAGGTCCACCGAATTGCAGAGTCGCGCCCGACCCGTGGCCATACCGAAACCGAACGACCTGAGCGGAGAAGCGACGCAGGCCATCATCGACTCCG
>DASTWX010000199.1:0-7682 GCA_035765795.1 Pseudolabrys sp.
CAACACGTCGACCCGCGTGCCCGAGGGGAGCCGCGCCTATGCCGGCATCGGCTGCCATTTCATGGCGCAGTGGATGGACCGCAAGACGCTCGGCTTCACCCAAATGGGCGGCGAGGGCGCCAACTGGATCGGGGAAGCGCCGTTCTCCAAACGCGATCACGTGTTCCAGAACCTGGGCGACGGCACCTATAACCACTCGGGCTACCTCGCCATCCGTGCCGCCATAGCCGCCGGCGTGACCATGACCTACAAGATTCTCTACAACGACGCGGTGGCGATGACCGGCGGCCAAGCCAACGAAGGGGGCCTCAATGTGCCGCAGATCGCCCGTCAGGTCGCGGCCGAGGGCGCGAGCCGCGTGGTGGTCGTCACCGACGAGCCGTGGAAATACCCGAAGGACACAGAGTGGCCGCGCGGATTAACCGTACATCACCGTGACGAGCTCGACGCTATCCAGCGTGAGCTCGCCACGGTGCCCGGCGTCAGCGTGTTGATCTATGACCAGACCTGCGCCGCCGAGAAGCGCCGCCGCCGCAAGCGCGGCACCTTTCCCGATCCGGACAAGCGCATCGTCATCAACGACCTGGTCTGCGAGGGCTGCGGCGATTGCGGCACCAAATCGAACTGCGTGTCGGTGCAGCCGCTGGAGACGGAGTGGGGGCGCAAGCGCACCATCGACCAGTCGAGCTGCAACAAAGACTATTCCTGCGTGAAGGGCTTCTGTCCCTCCTTTGTCACCGTCCACGGCGCCAAGCTGAAAAAGGCCGAAAGTATTACCGAGCCGGACAACTGGCCGGCGCTGCCGCAGCCGTCGCTGCCGCTCGCCAACCACCCCTACAGCATCATCGTTACCGGCGTGGGCGGCACCGGAACAATTACGGCCGGCGCAATTGTTGCTATGGCGGCGCATATAGACGGCAAGGCGGCCGCCGTCATTGACATGACCGGCCTCGCGCAAAAGGGCGGCGCCGTCTATAGCCATATTCGGATCGCCAACACGCCGGACGACATTCACGCCGTCCGCGTCCCCGCCGCCGGCGCCGACCTCGTCATCGGCGGCGACATCGTCGTGACCGGCAACAAGAAAGTGCTGACCGCGATGAAGCAGGGCGGCACGCACGTGGTCGTCAATACGGCCGAATTCCTGCCCGGCGACTTTACCCGCAACGCCGATTTCTCGCTGCCGACGCAGCGGCTCAAGCGCGCCATCAACGAGGCGGCCGGCCGCGAGCGCAGCCATTTCGTGGATGCCGGCCGGCTCGCCACCGCGCTCCTCGGCCAATCCATCGGCGCCAACATGTTCATGCTCGGCTATGCCTATCAGCTCGGCGCTCTGCCGGTATCGGCGGAAGCGGTCGAGCGTGCGATCGAGATGAACGGCGAGGCGGTGCCGATGAATCTCGCGGCTTTCCGCTATGGCCGCCGCGCCGCGGTCGATCCCAGCGCGCTCGAGCAACTGATCGGTCCGCGCCCGGAAGAGCAGAACGATTCGCTGAAGCTGTCGGAAAGCTTCGCCGAGATCGTCGACCGCCGCGCCGCCTACCTCGCGGCTTACCAGAGCAAACGCTATGCGCGGCGCTATCGCAACTGGGTAGAAAAGGCACGCAATACGGAAACCGAGAAGACGCCCGGCGAGCGCGGTTTCGCCGAGGCCGTGGCGCGTTATCTGTTCAAGCTGATGGCCTATAAGGACGAATACGAGGTGGCCCGGCTCTATACGGATACCGGCTTTATCGAGCGTGTGAAATCGTCCTTCGACGGCGACTTGCGCTTTGAATTCCACCTTGCGCCGCCGCTCACCGCGCGCCGCGATCCGCTCACCGGCGAACCGAAGAAGAAGTCGTACGGTCCCGGAATGCTGAAATTGTTCAAGATACTGGCCAAGCTGAAATTCCTTCGCGGCACGCCCTTCGACATTTTCGGCTACAGCCGCGACCGCCGCACCGAGCGCCGGCTGATCGTGGATTATCGGGCGTTGCTCACCCAGATCATGGCCGAACTGACTCCGGCCAATCATCAGGCCGCGGTGGCGCTCGCTTCGTTGCCCGAGAAGATTCGCGGCTATGGTCCGGTAAAGCAGCGCCACCTCGCCGCCGCCAAGGTGGAGGAGGCCGCATTACGCGAACAATTCCGCGCTGCCGCTACGCCATTCCTCAAGGCGGCTGAGTAAACCCTCTCTCCGCCATAACAGCAGGGTTTACCCCATCAAAGTGACTTGACCGTTTCGCGGCGGTGTTTTCATATCTCTAAACAAAACGATCGTCCAAAGGACGGCGAGGGGCGAAAGAAAGCCGGGCCCGCCAGAAGGCACGGTTGCTCTGGGAGGTACCAAGCTGTGGCGACGCAGGCCGCCGCGCGGGCGGACACGTTTCCGAAGCTGTTGATTCGTAACGCCCAATTGTTCGGGTCCCGGCCGGCTATGCGGCACAAGGACCTCGGCATTTGGCAGACCTGGACCTGGGCCCAGGTGCTGGAAATCGTGCGCGCCTATGCCTTGGGGCTATCGCGGCTCGGGCTTACGCGCGGCGAGACCATGGCGATTGTGGGGTCAAACCGGCCCAAGCTCTATTGGTCGGTGATGGCGGCGCAGATGCTCGGCGCCATTCCCGTACCAGTTTATGCCGACGCGGTGGCCGACGAACTCGCCTTCGTGCTCAATCATGCCCAAGCGCGCTTCGCGGCGGTCGAAGACCAGGAGCAGATCGACAAAATTCGGTCTGTCGTCGACCGCGTCCCTGCACTCGAGCAAATGGTCTACGACGAGAAGCGAGGCCTGCACGATTACGACCACGGCCGCCTGCGCGCGATCGATGACGTCATCGCCGACGGCCGCGCGGCATTGGCCAAAGATTCGGAGCTCCGGGCTTGGCTCGATGCCGAGATCGCCGTCACCAAGGGCGCCGATCCGTCGATCATCCTGTACACGTCCGGGACTACAGGCGCTTCCAAAGGCGTGGTGCTCACCGGTGAACGTTCGATCAATGCTGCCGCCGATACCGTGGCGTTCGACCGGCTTACCGAAAAAGACGTTTCGCTCGCCTATCTGCCGCTCGCTTGGGTCGGCGATCATTACCTCAACTATGCGCAGGGCCTGGTCTCCGGCTTCTGCATGGCCTGCCCGGAGAGCGCCGATACGGCGATGGCCGATCTGCGCGAGATCGGTCCGACTTTCTATTTCGCGCCGCCGCGGACCTTGGAGGCGCTGCTCACGCGCGTCATGATCCGTATGGAGGACGCCGGCTTCCTCAAGCGCAAGATGTTCCGTTACTTTCTCGATATTGCGCGCAAGCACGGCGAACGTATGCTCAACAAGCAGCCGGTGCCGGTTGCCGGGCGGCTGCTCTACGGCATGGGTCACTTGCTCGTTTACGGGCCTCTGAAGAACGTGCTCGGCTTCTCGCGCGTTCGGGTCGCCTATACGGCGGGGGAGGCGATCGGGCCCGATCTGTTCGCGTTCTATCGCTCGATCGGCCTCAACCTGAAGCAGCTCTATGGGCAAACCGAAGCATTCCTCTACCTCACCGCCCAGCCGGATGGCGAAATCCATTCCGATACCGTTGGCCCGCCGTGTCCAAACGTCGATTTGCGCATAGCCGATAATGGCGAGGTGCTTTTCAAGTCTCCCGGCATGTTCGCCGGTTATTTCAGGGACGAGGATAAGACCGCCGAGGTTTTCACGAACGACGGTTACGTGAAGACGGGGGATGCCGGCTACTTCGACGAGACCACCGGGCATCTCAAGATCATTGACCGCGCCAAGGATGTCGGCAGGCTCAACGACGGAACGCTATTTCCGCCCAAGTACATCGAGAACAAGCTCAAGTTTTATCCGAATATTCGCGAGGTCGTCGCTTACGGCGACAAGCGCGACTTCGTCGCCGTAATGCTCAATATCGATCTCACCGCCGTGGGCAACTGGGCCGAGCGCAACAATGTGGTCTACAGCTCCTATCAGGAATTGGCCGGACATCCGCTCGTCTACGACATGATCGAAAAGCACGTCGCAGAGGTGAACCGGTCGTTGGCGGCTGACAAGATGATGGCAGGCGCGCAGATCAGGCGCTTTCTCATCTTGCATAAGGAGCTTGACGCCGACGACGGCGAGTTGACCCGGACACAGAAGGTACGTCGCGGGTTCATTGCGGAGCGCTACGCGCCGCTCATTGCCGCGCTCTACGATGGCTCGACGGAAGCCGATATCGCGACTGAGGTTGTCTTCGAAGATGGCCGCAAAGGCACGATCAAGGCGCGGGTGAAGATTCGCGACATGGCGGTCACGCCCGTTTCGCCGCCGATGGAGAAGGCGGCATGAATGTCGTTTCTCCCAATCCTCGCACAGTCACCCTGAGGTGCGCGCCGAAGGCGCGCCTCGAAGGGCGACGGCCTTGGGCCTGTCATCCTTCGAGGCTCGCGCGCGAAGAAGCGCGTTCGCACCTCAGGATGACGGCGCAAGGCGAGGGGCAGCCCGCATGAGAGCCCCGACCACCGGCCCGGAAGTCGCGACCGGCGACGTGCTGCTGGCGGTGGAAAACGTGTCGCTCTCATTCGGCGGCGTCAAAGCGGTGAGCGACGTTTCGTTCGATATCCGCAAACGCGAAATCCGCGCCATCATCGGCCCCAACGGCGCGGGCAAGACGTCGATGCTCAATATCATCAACGGGTTCTATCATCCGCAGCAGGGCCGCATCACTTTCAAAGGGGAAACGCGGCCGAAGATGCGTCCCTACGAAGCCGCCTTCGGTGGCATCGCCCGTACGTTCCAGAACGTGGCGCTGTTCCGCGGCATGACCGCGCTCGACAACATCATGGCCGGCCGTTCGCTCAAGATGAAGGTAGGCCTTTTCTGGCAATTGTTGCGGTACGGGCCGGCCATGGCCGAGGAGGTCGAGCATCGCGCCCGCGTCGAGGAGATCATCGACTTCTTACGCATCCAGGATATCCGCCGCACGCCAGTGGGCCGCCTGCCGTATGGTTTGCAGAAACGCGTCGAATTGGGACGCGCGCTCGCCATGGAGCCCGATCTGCTTTTGCTCGACGAGCCGATGGCCGGCATGAATCTCGAGGAAAAGGAGGACATGTCGCGCTTCATTCTCGATGTCAACGATCACTTCGGCACGACGATCGCGCTGATCGAGCACGACATGGGTGTGGTTATGGACTTGTCCGACCGGGTGGTCGTGCTCGACCACGGCATCAAGATCGCCGACGGCACACCCGGCGAGGTCAAGAGCAGCCAAGCGGTGATCGACGCCTATCTCGGCGTGGCGCATTGAGGGTGGCGATGTCACTTTCAGCCGTGCAGCAAACTCGCTTCACCTCCCCACTTGTGGGGGAGGTCGGCGCGCGCAGCGCGCCGGGAGGGGGGTATGCGTCGCGCTTCCAAAGTTACCTATTACCCCCCTTCCCAACCCTCCCCCACAAGGGTGGAGGGGACATGCTGTGCGTGCTGCACTGCCCGGGCAAACGGAGGAGCCATTGAATGCACCTCCTATATCTCATCTTCATCGATCCTTTCGTGCAGATGGCGAGCGCGCCCGATCTGCTGGCGCAAACGATTTGGGAAGGCCTGGTCGGCGGCGTGCTTTATGCGCTGATCGCGCTCGGCTTCGTGCTGATCTTCAAGGCGTCCGGCGTCTTCAATTTCGCGCAAGGCATCATGGTGGTGTTCGCCGCGCTCACGCTGGTCGGCTTGCACGATGCGGGCGTGCCGGCCTTTCTTGCGCTCGCGCTTGCCATTGCGGTGATGTTCGGTCTGGCTTGGGTGATCGAGCGGGCCGTGCTGCGGCCGCTGGTCAACCAGCCGGATATCATCCTCTTTATGGCCACCTTTGGTATCACATACTTCCTCATCGGGTTCGGCGAGTTCGTCTTTGGCGGCGACCCCAAGGTCATGATCACCAACGATCTCTATTTGCCGAAAGGGCCGATCACGTATCACGCGCTCGGCGGCATCGTACAATTCCAGAAGCTGGACATCGTCGCGGCGATCGTCGCCTCCCTCATGGTTGCAGGCTTAGGCGTATTTTTTTCCAAAACCCGCATCGGCCGCGCCTTGCGGGCGGTGGCCGACAGCCACGCCGCGGCCCTTTCGGTCGGCATTTCGCTCGGACAGATATGGGTGATCGTCTGGTTCGCCGCCGGACTGGTGGCGCTCGTCGCCGGCATCTTCTGGGGCGCGCGCTCGGACGTCTCGTTTGCGCTCGAGGTGATCGCGCTCAAAGCGCTGCCGGTGCTCGTGCTCGGAGGCTTCACGTCAATTCCAGGGGCGATTGTCGGCGGCCTGATTATCGGCGTCGGCGAGAAGCTTGCCGAGTTCTATTGGGGACCGCTGGTCGGCGGCGGCACCGATTCCTGGTTCGCCTATGTGATCGCGCTGATTTTCCTGCTCTTCCGTCCGCAAGGGCTGTTCGGAGAGCGGATCATTGAGCGGGTGTGAGGGAAATGGTGCGCAGGCAAAATCCGGTCATTCCGGGACGGCGCGAAGCGCCGGACCCGGAATCTAGAGACAGCCGTCAGATCTACGGATGGCATCTGGATTCCGGGTTCGCTCGCTTCGCTCGCGCCCCGGAATGACGGAGAAGTGATCCATGCTTTACCGCGAAGCCGGACAGTTCAAGACGACGTATACCGCCGACTCGGCGGTCTTCCCGATTCTACAGGATCGCATCGGCCTTGCCGTCATCATCGCGATTGCGCTCGCGATTCCGATGGCCGGGAACGATTTTCTCGTCAACGCGGTGATGATACCGTTTCTGATTTTTGCGCTGGCGGCGATCGGACTCAACCTGCTCACCGGCTATACCGGACTGTTGTCGCTCGGCAGCGGCGCCTTCATGGGTGTCGGCGCCTATGCCTGCTACAAGCTCACCTCGATATTCCCGGGCGTGAACATCATCGTCTGTATCATCGGGTCGGGCTTCATCACTGCCGCAGTCGGCGCCGTGTTCGGCTTGCCATCACTGCGCATCAAGGGCTTCTATCTGATCATCACGACGCTGGCGGCCCAGTTCTTCCTGGAATGGTGCTTCATCCGTATTCCTTGGCTCTATAATTACAACGTCTCCGGCGCCATCGAGGTGCCGCAGCGCGAATTGTTCGGGATCATCATCACCGGCCCGCGCGCCACTGCGGAGACCCGCTACTATATCGTTCTGGCTTTCGTCATCGTGATGACGTGGCTCGCCTCGAACCTGATGCACGGCCGCGTCGGCCGCATGTGGATGGCGGTGCGTGACATGGATATCGCCGCGGAATTGATCGGCGTCCGCCTGTTGCCGACCAAGCTGCTCTCTTTCGCGGTTTCATCGTTCTATTGCGGGGTCGCTGGGGCTTTGATGGTATTTCTCTGGTACGGCGGTGCGGAGGCTTCCGCCTTCAACATCAACCAGAGCTTCACGCTCTTGTTCATGGTCATCATCGGCGGTCTCGGCAGCCTGATCGGCTCGTTCCTCGGCGCCGCACTGATCTACATCCTGCCGATTGTGCTGCGCCTGTTGCCGGAGTCGATGGGTCTGCGGCTGCATGCGGACACGGTCGAGCACATCACCTTCATGATCGTGGGTGCGTTGATCATCTTGTTCCTGATCGCCGAGCCGGCGGGTCTCGCGCGGCTTTGGCAAATCTGCAAACAGAAACTGAGGGTGTGGCCGTTTCCGTACTGAAGGGCCAGGGTAGTTCAGGTT
>DASTWX010000200.1:0-10148 GCA_035765795.1 Pseudolabrys sp.
GTGCGGCCGGGGATTGCGCTCTACGGCATCAATCCGACTCCGGGCCGGGCCAATCCAATGCAGCCCGTCGTTACCTTGCAGGCGCGTATCCTGGACGTGCGTCATGTGAGGCGCGGCGAGACCGTGGGTTACGGCGCGACCTGGACTGCGCGCAAGAACGCGCGCATCGCGGTCGCAGCCGTCGGTTATGCCGACGGTATCCCGCGCGCGCTCAGCGGATCGGATTCGGCACCCGGCGGCGAGGCGGTGGTCGCCGGCAAACGCTGCCCGATCGCCGGGCGCATCTCCATGGATCTCACAGCCGTCGACATCAGCGAAGTGCCGGATGGCGCCGGCCGCCGCGGTGAATTGGTCACCGTCATCGGCGACGGCATCAGCATCGACCGTGTCGCCGACCTGGCAGGCACCATCGGCTACGAGATTTTGACCCGGCTCGGCCGGCGCTTTCACCGGGTATATGTGAACGCCGCCGAATGACGTTCTTGTAATGTTCTCGTTTCTGGTCTAGCGTTACGACTGTCGATCCGAGCCGCCTCGCATCCTATGTCCCGCCGCACCCTCACCTTCATCTGCCAGAACTGCGGCGCGGTGCACCACCGCTGGCAGGGCAAGTGCGAGGGCTGCGGCGAGTGGAACACGCTCACGGAGGAAGGCGCCGAGCGCGTGCCCGGCCCCGGGCGCAAGCCGAGCAAGGGCCGCCGTTTTGCGCTCGAGCCGCTGTCCGGCGGCGCCGATGAAGCCCCGCGCGTCGCCTCCGGCATCGCCGAGTTCGACCGCGTGACCGGCGGCGGCTTCGTGCGCGGCTCGGTGCTCCTCCTCGGCGGCGATCCCGGCATCGGCAAATCGACGCTGCTCATTCAAACCACCACGGCGCTCGCGCGTGCCGGCGAGCGTTCGGTCTACATCTCGGGCGAAGAAGCGATCGCCCAAGTACGTTTACGCGCCGAGCGGCTGGGCTTGCGCGAAGCGCCGGTCGAACTGGCGGCCGAAACGGCGGTCGAGGACATTATCGCGACACTCTCCGAAGGCCCGGTACCGCGGCTGATCGTGATCGATTCCATCCAGACGATGTGGACCGATACGGTGGAATCGGCGCCCGGCACAGTGACGCAAGTGCGCGGCAGCGCGCAGATGCTGATCCGTTTCGCCAAGCGTTCCGGCGCGACGGTGATCCTGGTCGGCCACGTCACCAAGGACGGGCAGATCGCGGGTCCCCGCGTGGTCGAGCATATGGTGGACGCCGTCCTCTCGTTCGAAGGCGAAGGCTCGCACCAGTTCCGGATTTTGCGCGCGGTGAAGAACCGCTTCGGGCCGACCGACGAGATCGGCGTTTTTGAAATGACCGGCTCAGGGCTTCGCGAGGTGGCGAACCCGTCGGAACTGTTCCTCTCCGAGCGCGACCTTGGCTCGCCCGGTACCGCCGTTTTTGCCGGCATCGAAGGCACCCGGCCGTTGCTCGTCGAGATCCAGGCGCTGGTGGCGCCCACCTCGCTCGGCACGCCCCGCCGGGCGGTGGTCGGATGGGACCCGAGCCGGCTCTCAATGGTGATCGCGGTGCTCGAGGCTCATTGCGGAGTGCGGCTCGGCAGCCATGACGTCTACCTCAACGTGGCGGGGGGATTGCGTATCCAGGAACCGGCGGCCGATTTGGCCGCCGCCGCGGCCTTGGTTTCCTCCCTCGCTAATGCCCCTCTGCCGCCGGATGCCGTCTATTTCGGCGAGGTTTCGCTCTCCGGGGCAGTGCGCCCGGTAGCCCAGGGGCCCGCCCGCCTCAAAGAAGCCGCCAAGCTTGGGTTTACCCGCGCGGTCGTTCCCGATTCCGCCCGTGAGGCCGGCAATCCCGACCTTGCGCTCACCGATGTCGGCAGCTTGGCAAGCCTCGTCGCCGACATCGCCGCACGCGGCACCCACACCTCGCGCCGTGCCGCTGCGCAAAGCGGTGGACAAGACGGGTGACGGCACCCCAGCGCCTCGCTATACACGGGGCGCAAAAGCCCGCGCGGCACCCTACCCAGGGTCGGCCGCCATCGAATGAGCTTCAGATTAAGCACTTGATCGTGACCTCACCGCCCTCTTCCGGAGCCGCGTACCGCCAGCCGGATTCGCCACCCACGATGGCGGGTGCGGGCGCTTGCGCTTATCGAAGGAGCCGCTGACTCCCGATGCCGATCACGATGCTCGACCTCGTTCTGCTGGTGGTCATGCTGATCTCTGGCCTGCTGGCGATGATCCGCGGCTTCATGCGCGAAGTGCTGTCGATCGCCGCTTGGCTCGTCGCCGCGCTGGTGACGCTCTACGCCTATCCGCGCGTGATGCCGCTGGCGCAGCACTATTTCAGCAGCAAGATCGTGGCGATGGGGCTCGCGATCGGCGGCGTGTTCCTGGTCACGCTGCTGATCGTCTCGATCATTACCGTGCGCGTTTCCGACATGGTGCTCGACAGCCGCGTGGGCGCGCTCGACCGCACGCTCGGATTTCTGTTCGGGCTGGGCCGCGGGCTGATCATCGTGGTGGTCGCCTTCGTCTTTTTCGCTTGGCTGGTGCCCGACCACAGCCAGCCGACCTGGGTGCGCAACGCCAAATCCAAGGTAGTGCTGCAAAGCACCGGGGAATGGCTGAAGTCGCTGCTGCCGGACAACCCGGAACAAACCATTCTGAACAAGTTCAAGCGGCCGGGCGTCGAGGATCAGAATCCGCCCGATGCCGACCAGCATTCCGAACTCGGGCTGCCTATATACGGGGCGCGCGGCGTTCGTTTCGCGCGCTCGGCGTACGCGCCGGAGGCCTAACGCCAATATCAGCGAGATGCGATAGCGATGCAGCAGCACAGCCTGGAACTGGACGCGGACGGGGACCGGCTCCGCGAGGAGTGCGGCGTTTTCGGGATCTTCAACCATCCGGACGCGGCGGCGATTACCGCGCTCGGGCTGCACGCCCTCCAGCACCGGGGCCAGGAGGCGGCGGGCATCGTCTCCTTTGACGGCCAGCGCTTCCACTCCGAACGCCGGCTGGGGCTGGTCGGCGACACGTTCTCCCGCCGCGACGTCATCGATCGCCTCCCCGGCGGCGCCGCGATCGGCCATGTCCGCTATTCCACCACCGGCGAGACGATCCTGCGCAATGTGCAGCCGCTGTTCGCCGAACTCAACGCAGGCGGGTTCGCCATCGGCCACAACGGCAACCTCACCAACGGCATTAAGCTCAGGCGCGACCTGGTACGTAGCGGCGCCATGATGCAATCGACCACCGATACCGAGGTGATCCTGCATCTGGTGGCGCGCTCCACCCGCAACCGTTTCGTCGATCGGTTCATCGACGGGCTACGCCAGCTCGAAGGCGCCTACGCCTTCGTCGGCCTCACCAACAAAAAGCTGGTGGGCGCGCGCGATCCCCTCGGCATCCGCCCGCTGGTGATCGGCCGCCTCAACGGCGCTCCAATTCTTGCCTCCGAGACCTGCGCGCTCGATATCATCGGCGCTGAATATGTGCGCGATGTCGAGAACGGCGAGGTGATCATTTTTGACGAAGACGGCATGCAATCGCACAAGCCGTTTCCGCCGCAGCCGGCGCGTCCATGCATCTTTGAGTACATCTATTTCGCGCGGCCGGATTCGATCGTCGGCGGCCGTCCGGTCTACGACGTGCGCAAGGCGATGGGCGCGCAGCTCGCCCGGGAGGCGCCGGCGTCCGCCGACGTCATCGTGCCGGTGCCGGACTCCGGCGTGCCAGCCGCGCTCGGCTACGCGCAACAGTCCGCCCTTCCTTACGAGCACGGCATCATCCGCAACCATTACGTCGGCCGCACCTTCATCCAACCGACGCAGGCGATCCGTGACCAGGGCGTACGGATGAAACATTCGGCCAACCAGGCGGTGGTCGCCGGCAAACGTATCGTGCTGGTCGACGATTCCATCGTGCGGGGCACAACCTCACGCAAGATCGTGCAGATGATGCGCGACGCCGGCGCGCGCGAAGTGCATTTCCGCATCGCTTCACCGCCAATTACGCACCCCGATTATTACGGGATCGACACGCCGGAGCGCGAGAAGCTGCTCGCCGCCACCCACGATCTTGAGAGCATGCGCGCGTTCATCGGCGCGGATTCGCTGGCATTCCTCTCGGTCGACGGCATCTACCGCGCCATGGGCTACCCTGGGCGCGATCCCGCGCGGCCGCAGTTCACCGACCACTGCTTCACCGGTGATTACCCAACGCCGCTCACCGACCTTGAAGGCCACGAGGCGAGCCCGCGGCAGTTGTCGCTTCTGGCGGAAGCGATTTGACTCGCATTCACTTGACCGACCTGTCTCCTCATGCTGAGGAGCCGCGCGACAGCGCGGCGTCTCGAAGCATGAGGCCTCATCCTTCGAGACGGCGGTTTCACCGCCTCCTCAGGATGAAGTTCAAGGCATGAGCAATTCGTTTCCTCTCACCAATCGTATCGCACTCGTCACCGGCGCCTCGCGCGGCATCGGCGCGGCGCTGGCCTTGCAGCTTGCCGGGGCCGGCGCCCACATCGTCGCAGTCGCGCGCACCGTCGGCGGCCTGGAAGAACTCGACGACAAAATCCGCGCCGCGGGCGGCGCCGCCACGTTGGTGCCGCTTGATGTCAAAGATCACGACGGCATCGCGCGGCTCGCGCTCGCCCTCAACGAGCGCTACGGCCGCCTCGACGTGCTCGTCGGCAATGCCGGTATTCTCGGTCCGCTGTCGCCGCTCGGCCACATCGATCCCAAGGACTGGGACAACGTGTTGGCGATTAACGTCACCGCCAATTGGCATCTCATCCGCACAATGGATGTCTTGTTGCGGCGCTCGCAATCGGGACGCGCTGTCTTAATCACCTCGGGCTTGAGTTGGCGCGGTTTGGCCTATTGCGGCCCTTATGCGGCATCCAAGGCGGCGCTCAACGCGCTGGTGCAGGCGTATGCGTCGGAGACGGAGTCGGTCGGCTTGAAAGTGAATGCGTTCAACCCGGGCCCCACGCGCACCCGCCTGTATGCGAGTGGCTGGCCCGGCGTCGATCCCGACACATTGCCGACTGCCGAAGAAGTGGCGAAAACGATCGTGCCGCTGTGCGCCGAGCCGTGCAACGAGACGGGAAAGGTCTACGATTTCCGCGCGGGGCGATTCCTCACCTTCCAGCCGCCTGTCTGACGGCATCTCACCGCCGCTTTGCACGACCTTCGAACGGGTTCTTTTTCTCGCGCAAAGAGAGACGAATGGGGGTGCCGGGCAGGTCGAAGGCGTCGCGCAACGAATTCACCAGATAGCGCTTGTAAGCATCAGGCACGGCATCCGCGCGCGTACAGAACAGCACGAAGCTCGGCGGCCGAGCCTTCGTCTGCGTAATGTAATTGAGCCTGAGTCTGCGTCCCGCGACCGCGGGCGGCGGGTGGGCGCTCAGCGCATCTTCGAACCAGCGATTGAGCGCCGACGTCGGCACACGCTTGTTCCACACGGCGTAGGCATCAATGATCGCTTGCATCAAGCGATCAAGGCCCTCACCGGTTAAGCCCGACACGGCCACCAGCGGCGCGCCTTTGAGTTGCGTGAGTTTCTCAGCCGCAATATCGCGCATTTGCTTGATGGCGCCAGGCGCCTTTTCCTTCAGGTCCCATTTGCTCACCGCGAGCACCAGCGCGCGGCCTTCACGCTCGACCAGGTCGGCGATACGCTGGTCCTGTTCTTCGAACGGCCGTTCGGCGTCGATAAGCACCACCACGACTTCGGCAAAACGCACCGCGTTGAGCGCGTCCGCCACTGACAGCTTTTCCAGCTTCTCCTCGATGCGCGAGCGGCGGCGCAGGCCGGCAGTGTCGTAGATGCGGAAGTGACGATCCTGCCACTCGTATGCGACCGCGATTGCGTCACGAGTGATTCCGGCTTCCGGGCCGGTGAGCAGACGCTCCTCGCCGATCAAGCGGTTGATCAATGTCGACTTGCCGGCATTGGGGCGACCCACAATGGCGACGCGGATCGGCTGCGCCTCGTCCTCGGCGATTCCGGTTTGCTCCGGCGGCGCGCTTTGCGCCGGCAGCGCTTCGCACAAGGCATCGTAAAAGTCGGCCATGCCCTCGTTATGCTCGGCCGAGATCGGCAGCGGATCGCCTAGCCCGAGCGAATAAGCCTCGAGACGTCCAACTTCGCCGGCCGCGCCCTCACTCTTGTTGGCGATGAGAATGGTCGGCTTGCCGGCCCGCCGCACGAGATCGGCGAACGCGCGGTCTACCGGCGTCGGCCCTTGCCGCGCGTCGATCATGAAAGCGATCGCGTCGGCTTGGGCTATGGCCGCTTCCGTCTGCGCGCGCATGCGGCCGAACAAACTCTCGGGCGCTGCCTCCTCGAGGCCCGCGGTATCGATGACGGTGAAATGCAAATCTCCGAGGCGCCCCTCGCCCTCGCGGCGATCGCGGGTCACACCCGGACGATCATCGACCAAGGCGAGGCGGCGGCCGACCAGCCGGTTGAACAAAGTGGACTTACCGACGTTCGGGCGGCCAACGATCGCGAGGGTAAAAGTCATGACTCTACTTTCCCCTCTCCGCGGAGGAGAGGGAAGGAGTCTATTTCGAGAACGTCCCCGGCGGTGGCGCTGAGGGCCAGGGCGCGAGCTTTTGGCTCTTTTGGCTCTCTTGGCCCCCTTGGGCCGCCGGCCAACCAGCCTGTGATTGTTGCGGCGCCGGCCAGCCGGCTTGGGTCTGTTGCGGTGTTGTCGAGGGCCAGGGCGCGGAGGTGCCCTGCCCCGGCTGCGGCTGGCTTGCCGCCTGTTGCGGCACGGGCTTCGGCTCGTTCGCTATTTTCGGCTCCGCTGCTGGTTTCGGTTCCGCCTTCGGCTTGCGATGGACGACATGGTGGCGCCGCTTGGGCTTCGGCTTGGATACATCAGCTTCGCGGGTGGCGGCGACTGGCGCGGTCTTTGCTTCGCCCGCGGCCGGCGCAGCGGCTGCACTCGTCGCGTCGGCGTCGGCGGGCGGCAAAGCAGCGGCCTCGGGTTTGTAACCCTTCATGTATTCCGGCGGGATGCCCTGCGTGACGCCGGGGACGCCACTGGGAAATAGTGCCTCGCGTTTGCCGGGCAGCTTTTTCTTCGCGTTCAGGCCAAAGATGTCCATGCTGTCCGGGTCGAAATTCTCGCAGCCGGCCAACGCCGGCATCACGGCCAAAAGCGAGACCAACATCACAACGCGGTAACCTCGGCGCATCTGGCGAACCTCAGCTCTTACCGGTCTTGCCGTCAGCGGCGATCATGGCCGCCAGCATCTCGGCGCGGCTGCGCATGAGCGGCGGGCTGCCCGGATCGCCGATGATCATGTCGATATACTTTTTGGCGGCGGCATAGTCGTGATTGCGCCAAGCCGACAGCGCCAGCAATTCCCGGGCTGTATGACGAAACGGCCGGTTGGCTTCGGCCTGAGGCTCGAGGCGGCGCCGCATATCGTCCAAGCTGGCCGTATCGAGCCGCAGCATAGCGGCACGCACGGCCGCGAGATCTTGCAACGTGGGGCTGATCGACGGGTCGGTGGCGAGCTTATCGTAGGCTTTTACGGCCTCGTCTGGCTTGTTCTTCACAAGCGCGGCGGCGGCGCGAAAGCTCGCCAGCGTCCGGTATCCCGCCGGCGCCTGCGCGGCCAGCTTGTCGAAGGCGGCCTGGGCTTCAGCCTGCTTGCCCTGTTCACTGAGTTCGACGGCGTGCTCGAACTGCGCGCCCGCCGCTGCCGCCTGCCTCGCCGTATACCATTCGTAGCCGCGCCACGCGCCGATGCCGACGACGATCAGCACGGCGAGCACAATCAGGTAGATGCCGAAGCGATCCCAGAGCCGCTTGAGCCGTTCGCGCCGGACCTCCTCGTCGACTTCATGAAAGATATCGGCCACGAAAAACGCTCCACGCCCCCTCTACGCCCCACCCGGGCGGTTGGGCGGTAAACTAACCATGTGGCGGCTGCAAGGCAAAGCCTAAGTTATTGAAATTCAGTGATTTAGCTTGAGCGTGCCGTTCCGGGATCGACCGCCGGTCGGAACCCGGAATTCAGATGCAGCGTCGAGGTCCTGGACGGGCCCGGCGCTTGCGCTCCGTCCCAGAATGACGGAAGCGGCCTCTTAGCTTTTCTTTTTCATCGGATAGACATGTTCCGGCCCGGGGAAGGTGCGCGCGCGCACTTCCGCTGCGTAATCGGCAATCGCCTTCTCGATGCCCGGGCCGAGATCGCCGAACCGCTTGACGAATTTCGGCACGCGCGGGGTCAAGCCCAGCATATCCTCCATCACCAGCACCTGCCCGTCGCAGGCGACGGAAGCGCCGATGCCGATAGTCGGAATGGGAACAGCTTCCGTCAGCTTCCGGGCGAGCGGCTCGGCTACCGCCTCGATGACGACGGAGAACGCCCCCGCCTCCGCCACCGCGATAGTGTCGGCCTCGATCCGCTGCCAATCCCCTTCCTCGCGGCCTTGCGCGCGGAAAGAACCGAGCACGTTGATCGCCTGCGGCGTCAGTCCGACGTGGGCCATCACTGGCACGCCGCGCTCGACCAGAAAACGGATGGTCTCGGCCATGCGCTTGCCGCCTTCGAGCTTGATGGCGCCGCAGCCGGTCTCCTTGAGCACCCGGGCCGCACTGGCAAAGGCCTGCTCCTTGGACGCTTCATAGGAGCCGAAGGGCATATCGACGACGACCAGTGCGCGCTCGGAGCCGCGCATGACCGCGTGCCCTTGCAGGATCATCATGTCGAGCGTAACCGACACCGTGCTCTCGAGCCCATGCATCACCATGCCGAGCGAATCGCCGACCAGGATCACGTCGCAATGCGCATCGGCGATGCGCGCGGTGTGGGCGTGATAGGAGGTAAGGCAGACGATCGGCTCGCCGCCTTTGCGCGCGTGGATGTCGGGGGCGGTAAGCCGGCGGATGCTGTTCTGAACTGACATGGTCCTTAGCTCGTGAATACCATGAGGCCGATAACGTGAGGATGAAACCAGAAGCCGAGGGCGAGGTATAGCGCCACGCCGATGACCACAACGAGCACGTCTCCGCGCCAGGTTTTCGGGGCCACCGGAACTGCGGCGTCGGTGCGGTATTCCGCCGCGATGCGCGCAAAAGCTGCCCAGGCGAGCAGCGTACCAAATAAGAGGATTCCGCCCAGATCGCCGTTCGCCAGGAGATGCGCAAATGCCCACACCACGACGGCGGCGAGCAGCGGGTATTTGGCGCGCGCTTTGACGTGACTGTGGATGAAGGTGGCGACGAGCAGGATGGCCGCGATCAGCATCAGCCCAACGGTGATATGATGCATCAACGCGGGCGGCGACCAGATTTGCACCCACTCGTCCGCGCGGTAATCGGCAAAGCCCCACACGACCAGCCCGACGCCGACGAGCGACACAATGCCGTACAACGTGTGATAAACGGGCTTGCCCAGGCGCGCTATTGCCGCGGCGCGGGCGCCACGAAACGCAGTGAACACATGATTGGCGACGAAGATCGCCAAACCGAGAATGAGGATCGCAAGGCCCATGTGACGCTCGGAATTGACCCCCGGCCGACGGTGCCGCAGTAGAGGAACCAGGCCCGCAATGCAACCTGCGCGCCCGCATGGGAAACCTTCGATGGCCGCTACCCTCGCCTGTATTACCGAGCCCGAGCGCAAGACGGAAATCGACGGACAATACGACGTGGTCGTGCTCGGCGGTGGACCCGCCGGTATCGCGGCTGCGGCTGCCGCCGCGGAGCACCGCCGCACGGTGCTGCTGGTCGAGCGTTACGGTTTCCTCGGCGGCATGGGAACAGCCGCGGGCGTCACCAATTTCTGCGGACTGCACGCCAACGTGCACGGCAACATCGAGCAGGTCGTGCACGGAGTCGCCGACGACCTGCTCGCGCGAATTGACCGGATCGGCGGATTAAACCAGCCGCACCTGGTGCTCGGCAAGACATTCGCTCAGGCTTATGACACCGCGGCCTATAAATGCGCTGCCGACGATCTTTTGCTTTCCCGCGGCGTCGACATCCGCTTCCATGCTTTTGCCGCCGGCGTGGCGATGGAAACGCCTGGCCGCATTAAGGCCCTGCTCATCGAAACCAAATCTGGCAGGCGCGCGGTGCTCGGCGCCGTCTTCATCGACTGCTCGGGCGACGGCGATCTCGCTGC
>DASTWX010000201.1:0-2190 GCA_035765795.1 Pseudolabrys sp.
ATCGCGCCCGTCTCGATCTCATTCAGCCTCGGCTCGGTCATTGCGCCTATCCAATGCGCGCGTTGAGCTGCCGTATGATGTTGGGCACGGTTTCTCCTTCGGCGCGGGCGGCGAAGGTCAGCGCCATGCGGTGCTTGAGGATGGGCTCGGCGAGTTCGATCACGTCATCGACCGACGGCGCGAAGCGGCCGTCGAGCAGCGCGCGGGCGCGCACCGCGAGCATCAAAGCCTGGCTCGCGCGCGGGCCGGGGCCCCACGCGATCAATTTGCCGAGATCGCCGGCGTCCGGGCCGGGCCGGGCCGAGCGCACCAGCGCGAGAATCGCTTCCACAACAGACTCGCCGACCGGCAACCGGCGCACCAGACGTTGCGCCGCGATCAGATCTTCGGCGGTCATGGCCTGCTTCGCCCGGGATTCTTCGGCGCCTGTGGTGTCGAAGAGAATTTTCCGTTCGGCGGTGAGGTCAGGATAGTCGACATCGACCTCCATCAAGAAGCGGTCGAGCTGAGCCTCGGGTAGCGGATAGGTGCCTTCCTGTTCGAGCGGGTTTTGCGTCGCCAGCACATGGAAAGGCTTGGGTAGGTCATGACGGGCGCCGGCCACGGTGACATGCTGCTCTTGCATGGCCTGTAAGAGAGCCGATTGGGTGCGCGGCGAAGCGCGATTGATTTCATCGGCCATCAGCAATTGGGCGAACACCGGGCCGGGGATAAAGCGGAAGCTCCGGCTGCCGCTGGCGCTTTCTTCCAGCACCTCGGTGCCGAGAATATCGGACGGCATCAGGTCGGGTGTGAACTGGACACGGCGGGCATCGAGACCGAGCACGGTGCCCATGGTCTCGACCAATTTAGTCTTGGCGAGGCCCGGCACCCCGACCAGCAGTGCGTGACCGCCGGACAGCACGGTGACCAGCGCACGCTCCACCACCACATCCTGGCCAAAGATCACCGCGCCAATGGCATCTTTGGCCGTGCGCACGTGGGCGGCGGTCGATTCCGCAGCGCGTACGATCATATCTTCGAGCCTGTCGAGGCTTTCGCCGCTTGCCAACGCCATTTCGTTTGCATCCCTTTCGTCGTGTACTGCCGGGGCTTTACAGGAACGGATATTCCAACCGTGAGGCGCTTGTGCGTTATCGGGACCCAACTCCAGCCATGCACCAAACGCACCAGCCGGGCTTTCGTGCCGTCTCCCACGCCGAATCCGCCTCATCACCCGGATAAGCTTACGCTATCTTCGGGCGCCCGTTTCGGTCATGACAAGACTGTGAACGAGCGCAAGACACGGTGCATATCGTAGACAAACAATGGCGAAGGCAGGGCAAGGAAAGCTCCACGGATTGGCCGCATCGCTGCCCCGCGAAAAGGGGTTGCCCCCGGTGGAGAGCTGGAATCCACCGTTTTGTGGCGACATCGACATGCGGATCGACGTCAACGGCACTTGGTATTACCAGGGCACCCCGATCGGCCGGGGGCAACTGGTCAAGCTGTTCGCTTCTGTACTGAAACGGGAAGGAGAGAAGTATTTTCTCGTCACGCCGGTTGAAAAGCTCGGGTTGATTGTCGAAGACGCGCCATTTCTTGCCGTTGAACTGGCGATTTCCCGCAACGGTGGTCAGTGGCTCAAGTTCAGGACCAATATGGACGAATGGCTCGATGTGGGCCCCGGGCACGCCTTGCGCTTTGAACTGGAGCCGAAAACCGGGGGGCTCAAGCCATATCTGCATGTCCGCCGTGGCCTCTGGGCCAAAGTGACGCGGGCCCTCTACTATGACCTCGTTGAAGTCGGCGAAGAACGTGTCATTGACGGCGAGCAAAAATTCGGCGTCGCATCACGCGGAGAGTTTTACGTCATGGCCGATGCCGGCGCCTTGCGGGAGCAAGCCTGATGGAACAGGCGGCGACTGCACTGCCGTCGCAGGAATTTTTTGCCCGGGTGCGCGCGCGGCTGGACCTCGACGTTCCGGCGGGGCTCACCAATCCGTCGATCACGCCGCGGCGCGGGGACCACGATATCGATCCAGTGATGGAAAAGATCGCGCTGGTGCGGCCAATCCGCCCGGCCGCGGTGCTGGTACCGGTGGTCGACCATCCGGAGCCTACCGTGCTGTTGACCCAGCGCGCGCAACACCTCCCCGACCATCCCGGCCAAATCTCGTTCCCCGGCGGCAAGATCGAACAGGCGGACGG
>DASTWX010000202.1:0-7790 GCA_035765795.1 Pseudolabrys sp.
CGGACGCGGAAGCGGCACTGACCGGCGCGCCCCCCAACGACAAGACCTTCCGCGCCGCCGCCGAGGCAGCAGCGGAAGCCGTCGAGCCCATGGAGGATCATCAGACCTCCGCCGAGTACCGGCGCGACCTCGTCCGCGCGGTCGTGCGCCGGGCACTGGAACAGGCGGCCGCATGACCGCCCACACCAAAGGCTCGGGACTGACCTGGGTCGGGCGCTCGATCCGGCGGGTGGAAGACCCGGCGCTGGTCACCGGCCGCGGGCGTTTCACCGCCGATCTGCCGGCGGCGCATTGGGTGCGCTTTGTGCGCAGCCCGGCCGCCGCCGGAAAGATCGTGAAGCTCGATGCTCCGCCGGATGCGCAGGTGATCACCGCCGCCGATCTCGAAGGCGTGAAGCCGATCCTGCCGATGCTGCACAAGTTCAACTACAAGCCGGTGGGCCAGCCGCTCCTAGCTGATTGCGAAGTGTGCTTTGTCGGCGAGCCCGTCGCCGCCGTGGTAGCGGCAAGCGAGGAGGAAGCCGAGGACATCGTTGACCTGGTTGTGCTCGAAATTGCCGATGCTCCGGCGGTGACCGATGCGCGCGCGGCGCTCGCTTCGGGCGCGGCGCAGCTTCACCCGGAAGCGCCCGGTAACGTGATCATTGAAGGCGTGGTGAAAACGCCGGGCTTCGACGAAGCCTGGAACGGCGCGCAGCGCATTGTCTCGATCGACGTGCGCTCGCACCGGCAGAACGCCACCCCGATGGAGCCGCGCGCCGGGCACGCCGCCTTCGATCCTGCGACCGGCCGGGTGACGCTGACCTGCACGACGCAGATGCCACACCTGACGCGCACGGCGATCGCCGATGTGCTCGGCATGCCGGAATCGGACCTGCGGGTGATCGCGCCCGATGTCGGCGGCGGTTTCGGACAGAAGATGTCGCTTGCCGCGGAATACGCGCTGCTGGTGTGGCTCGCGCGCAAGCTCAGGAACTCAGTCGCCTGGACCGAGGACCGGCGCGAGAATCTGATCGCCGCCTTTCATGCACGCGATCAATATATTTCGCTGCAAGGCGCCTTCGGCGCCGACGCCAGGCTGATCGGCCTGAAAGCCGACATTATCTCCAACGTCGGTGCTTATTCCTGCTTTCCCACCACTTGCGGCGTCGAACCGCTGATGGCCATGGCCGAAATGCCGGGGCCTTACGATTTCCAGCAGTACGAGTGCCGCGCGCGCGGCGTGTTGACCAACACCTGCACCATGGCGCCTTATCGCGGCGTGTCGCGGCCGATCATCACTTTTGCGCTGGAGCGCTTGATGGACAAGGCGGCACGCGCCTTCGGCATCGATCCGGTCGACATCCGCCGCCGCAACCTGATTGCCGCCTTTCCCTATAAGTCCGCGATGGGCCTCGAGTATGATGAGGGGAGCTATCGGGAGACGCTGGAGTTGGCGGTGAAAGAAATGGACCTGCCTGGCTTTCGCCAGCGCCAACGGGAAGCGCGCAGCCAGGGACGTTATCTCGGTATCGGCTTCGGGGCATTCTCCGAACGCACCGGCTACGGCAGCCCGGCCTTCGCCGCGCGCGGGATGGATATCACGGTCGGCTGGGAAACGGCCATCATCACGATCGATCCTTCCGGCTTCGTCGAGGTGCGTATCGGCGCCTCGCCGCACGGCCAGGGATTGCGCACCACGCTCGCGCAGATCGTCGCCGATGAAATCGGCGTGTCGCCCGAGCGGATCAAAGTGGTGCACGGCGACACCGACACCTCGCCTTACGGCTGGGGCACGTTCGCCAGCCGCTCGCTGGTGATCGCCGGCGGCGCCTCGCTCGTCGCCGCGCGCAAGGTGCGCACTAAACTCGTCAAGATCGCAAGCCACATGTTGGAGGCATCTCCCGGCGACATCGTGCTGGAAGACGGCCAAGCCAAGGTCGCCGGCACCGACCGCACCATCAGCATCGCGAAGATGGCGCGTGAGGCCTATACGCAGACCCACCGCTTCAACGGCGAAATCGAGCCGGGGCTCACCGAGACCGGCACCTACGATCCTTCCGGCACATTCTCCAATGCCTGCCACGCCGCCATTGTCGAAGTGGACGCGGACACGGGTCATGTGAAGATCGAGCGCTACGTGGTCGCCGAAGACGCCGGCCGGCTGATCAACCCGATGATCGCCGACGGACAAGTACACGGCGGCGTGGCGCAGGGAATCGGCAACGCGCTCTTGGAAGAGATTATTTACGATGAGACGGGAAACATCCTCTCATCCACCTTAGCAGACTACTTGCCGCCGACGGCGCGCGAGATTCCCGTCATCGAACTGCATCATCTGGAGACGCCGAGCACACAGTCCATCACCAAGGCCAAAGGCCTCGGCGAAGGCGGCGGCATCGGCGCGCCGGCGGCCGTGATCAACGCGATCAACGACGCGCTCTCGCCGTTCGGCGTCCAGATCAACGAAATGCCGGCAACGCCGCAGCGCATCCGCGCGGCGCTGCGGTCTTCTTCTCCCTCCCCCGCAAGCGGGGTGATGAGAGGCCCTGCCCGATGACAGACAAAACGAACATCACCCTCACCATCAACGGCCGCGATTATCCGATCGCCGTCGAGCCGCGGCGCACGCTGGTTGACGCCATCCGCGAAGACTGCGGACAGACGGGAACGCACATCGGCTGCGAGCACGGCGTCTGCGGCGCCTGCACGGTGCTTCTCGATGGCGAGCCCGTGCGCTCCTGCCTGATGTTTGCCGTCCAGGCCGACGGCAAGAAGATCCGCACCGTGGAAGGTCTCGCCGACGGCAATAAGCTGCACCCGATGCAGCAGGCGTTCATGGATCATCACGGGCTGCAGTGCGGCTTCTGCACGCCGGGCTTTCTCATGCTCGCGGTCGGCGTGCTCGAACGCGAGCCCGACATCGGCGACGACGAACTCATCGACGTGCTCTCGTCGAATCTCTGCCGCTGCACCGGCTATCAGAACATCATCAAGGCGGTGCGGGCGGCGGCGAAAGAGATGCGAAAGTGATGCTTAGCTGCGCAGTTGCAGCATCCACTCTTCACCTCCCCCCTTGCGGGGGAGGTCGACCGGCCGAAGGCCGGTCGGGAGGGGGGTACGCCACAAACGAATACACCTCGACGAGCGCACCCCCCTCCCCAACCCGCCCCCACAAGGGGGGAGGGAGTCCCGCTGCGGCGTGTTGCAATGGCTGAGGCAAAGCCACGCTTCATCGGCCGCTCCGTCGCGCGGCTCGAAGACCCGCCGCTCGTGACCGGGCGTGGGCGCTTCGCCGCCGATATCAACTTCCCCGGCCAATGGACGATGCGCGTGGTGCGCTCGCCCGTCGCGCATGGAAGGCTCAAGTCGATCGATGCCGGCGCCGCGCTGGCGCTGCCCGGCGTTCACGCCGTGTGGACGTTCGCGGATGTCGCTCATCTGCCGCCGATCGGCTTTCGCCTGACCGGCCTCACCTCGCTCGAGCCCTATCGCCAGCCGGTGCTGGCGCACGACTACGTGCGCTATGTCGGCGAGCCGGTCGCTCTCGTCTTCGCGCAGGACCAATACGTCGCCGAGGACGCCGCCGATCTGGTCGAGATGGACATCGAGCCGCTCCCTGTCGTTCTCTCCGCCACCGATCCGCCGGCCGTCTTTGAGCGTGAGCTGGCCACCGAGCCGGACGTAATCCGTAAGGGTTATGGCGATGTCGATGCGGCGTTCCGCGCGGCCTATTCCGTTGTCTCGCTCGAGCTTGCGGTCGGCCGCCACACCGGCGTGCCGCTCGAAACGCGCGGCGCGCTCGGCCGCTACGACGAAACGCGCGACGTCCTGGAAATGTACGGCGCCGCCAAGGTGCTGCACTGGAATCGCGATACGATCGCCAAGATGCTGGGGCGTAAGCCGGAGTCGGTCCAGCTCTACGAAGGTCACACCGGCGGCGGCTTCGGCATTCGCGGTGAGCTTTATCCCGAGGACGTGCTGGTCTGCGCCGCCGCGCTGAAATTCCGCAAACCGATCAAGTGGATCGAGGACCGGCGCGAACACCTGATCGCCGCCAATCACTCGCGCCAGCAGCTTCACCGCGTGAAGGGGGCGATCGACGCCGAAGGTCACATCCTCGGCATCGAGGATGAGTTCTTCCACGACAACGGCGCGTACATGCGCACGCACGCGGCCACCGTGCCGGATCTTGCCGCGGCGATGCTGCCGGGGCCCTATCGCGTACCGGCCTATCGCGCCATCGGCCACATCCGTCTCACCAACAAGACACCTTGCGGCACCTACCGCGCGCCCGGCCGCTATGAATCGACTTTCGTGCGCGAGCGGCTGCTCGACGCCATCGCCGCAGAAATCGGCATCGACAAGGTTGAAGTCCGCCGCCGCAATTTGATCGCCAAGGAAGCGATGCCTTACGACGTGAGGCTCGACACGCTCGGCACCCACATCGTGTACGATTCCGGCGACTATGCGCTGCTGCTCGACAAGGCGCTGAAGTTGGCCAAGTGGGGCGCGCTGCAAGCCGGGCTTCGCGCGCGTCGGGCAAACGGTGAAAAGGTCGGCGCCGGCATCGCGCTGTTCGTCGAAAAAAGCGGCCTCGGCCCATTCGACATGGTGCGCATCGAGGTCAGCCCGGGTGGCGGCGTCGAGGTGATCACCGGCGTCGCTTCGCTCGGCCAGGGCGTGGAGACGGTGGTGGCGCAAATCTGCGCCGAAACGCTCGGGGTCGATTACAAGGACGTGCGGGTGACCCACGGGCAGACCGACCGCATCGCGCGCGGCATGGGCGCCTTCGCCTCGCGCGCGACGGTTATGTGCGGGGAAGCCACCCGCATGACCGCGGCGAAACTGCGCGAGACGGCGTTGCGCGAGGCCGCGACGCTGATGCAGACTGATGTTTCCGCCCTCGACATCGTCGACGGCGTCGTGCTGGGCCCCGGACCGTCACTGCCCCTGTCCGAACTCGCCCGGCTCGTTTCCGGCGGCCTATGCGCGGAAGAGACATTCGAGTCGACGCATATGGTTTATCCTTACGGGGTGCACGTCGCCGCCGTGCGGGTCGATGACGAAACAGGCGCGGTGACCATCGAGCGCTACTGCATCGCTTACGACGTCGGACGGGCCGTCAATCCGAGCCTCGTCGAAGGACAAATCGCGGGCGCCTTCGCGCAAGGCGTCGGCGGCGCGCTGTTTGAGGAATTCCTCTATGACGAGAACGGCGAACCGCTGTCGGTGACATTCGCCGATTATCTGATGCCGACCGCCCACGAAATTCCGGGCGTTTCGGTGTTGATCACTGAAGACGCGCCGAGCCCGCTCAACCCGCTCGGACTCAAAGGGGCCGGCGAAGGCGGGCTCAACCCGGTCGGCGCGGCCATTGCTTCGGCGGTCGATGACGCATTGCAGCGGCCGCGCGCAGTCACACAACTTCCACTCTCTCCGCAGCGGCTGAAGGCACTGATATCTCGAACGTGACGAACGTCAACTCAGCTTTTTCAGCAAACTCACCACAGCTCGCTGCTCTTCCCCGGTCAGGGGTGTTAGCGTGGCCGTGGAAATACCAGTCGCGATGTCCATCGCACGTTCGGTGACCGCGCGGCCGCGCTCGGTGAGTTGTACCGCGCGGCGGCGGCGGTCGTGCGCATCGGCCGTGGCGGTGACGAAACCGCGCGCGCCGAGCCGATCGACCACGCCCTTGATGGTGGCGGCATCGAGATAGATCAACCGCCCGAGGTGATTCTGAGAGCAGGCGCCGACCTCGTGGAGCTTGGCGAGCGCCGCAAACTGCGTCTGAGTCAATCCTTCGATCATGCGCCCGGCAAAAATCGAGGTGTGGCGCTGCATGGCAACGCGCATGAGAAAGCCGACTTGATCGTCGAGAACGTAAGACCCGAGCTCGGCTGACCGGTGGGCGGCCATACGCTGCGGCGCGGCCATCACCTTTAATTTGCCGCGCGGCATTGTGGCCCTCGTTTGCCTGCGTCCACGCATGATGACTGTGCCCACCTATACAGTCAGATAAGCCCGCTGCACGTCAAGGTTGTCCATGAGATCGCCCATGCCTCCCTGCCAGCGAATCTGCCCTTTCTCCAGAACATAGACCCGATCCGAGACCAGTTGCGCGAAATGGATGTTCTGTTCCGAAAGAAGGATCGATAGTCCTTCCTTCTTCAGTTCGACAATTGTGTTGGCCATCTGCTCGACGATGAGCGGCGCCACGCCTTCCGACGGTTCGTCGAGCAGCACCAGCAAGGGGTTGCCCATCAGCGTGCGCGCGACAGTGAGCATCTGCTGCTCCCCGCCGCTCATCCGGCCGCCCGCGCGATTCGGCATTTCCTTCAGATTGGGAAAAAGATCGAATAGCCGCGCTTCCGTCCAGCGCGGCGCCGGCGAGCCATCTGCGAAAATGCGCGGCGGCTGCCGGCCGATATCGAGATTCTCCGTCACCGTCAGGTCCGCGAAAATGCGGCGGTCTTCCGGCGTGAAGCCGAGCCCGCGCCGGGCGATTTCGAACGGACGCAGGCGCGAGATGTCGTCGCCATTGAAGACGACGACGCCTTTGCGCCGGCCGACCAAACCCATGATGGTTTTCATGGTGGTGGACTTGCCGGCGCCGTTTCGGCCCATCAGGGCCACCACTTCGCCGCGGTTCACAGCGAAGTCGAGATCGTAGAGAATGCGCGCGGCGCCGTACCACGCGCTGAGGCTCTCGACGGCGAGCATGGGCTCACTCATGGCGCCGCGCTTTCTTTTTTATCCTCCCTCCTGTGGGGAGGGTCGACGTGCCAACGGGTCGACGCGAAGCGCCGCCCGATGACAGGCTCCGCACGTCGGGGTGGGGGCGGCTGCTACAAAAAAACCACCCCCACCCCCGACCCCTCCCCACAAGGGGGAGGGGAGAAGAAGAGAGCATCGCCACGGCATCGCTCATCGTACCGCTCCTGCTCCGGCGAAGGTCTTGCCGGTGCCGAAATAGACTTCCCTCACCTGCGCATCGTCGCGGATGGCGGCGGCGCCCCCGTCAGCGATCAATCGCCCACGCGCCAGCACGATAATGCGGTCGGCATAGGCGAACACCACGTCCATCGAGTGCTCGGTGAATAGTACCGAGATATCACGTTCGACCACGAGCTTCTTGACCAGCGCGATGAGTGCGTTGCGCTCACCCGGGGCCATGCCGGCCGTCGGCTCATCCATCAGCAGAAGACGCGGCTCGTTGGCGAGCGCAATGGCGAGCTCTATACGCTTGACGTCGCCGTAGGCCAGTTCGCGGCTCGGCCGGTCGGCGGCGTCCGCCATGCCGACCTGAGCCAGCAACTCAAGCGCGCGGGCGCGGTGGCGCGCCGCCGCCGGCTTCCAGAAGCGGTAGATTTCGCGCTCGTGCGAAATCAGGGCCATTTGTACATTCTCGATCACCGTCATCGAATGGAAGGTGGCGGCGACCTGGAACGTGCGCCCGACGCCCAAGCGCCAAATTTCGCGCGGCCGCAAGCCCGCGATGTTCTGTTCGCCCAGCAAGATGGCCCCGGAGTCCGGCACGATCTGCCCGTTGATCATGTTGAAACAAGTCGACTTGCCGGCGCCGTTGGGGCCGATCATGGCAAGAAACTCGCCGCGCTCGATGGCGAAGCTCACGTCGTTGACGGCACGCACGCCGCCGAAAGCTTTGGAGAGCGACTGGACGGCAAGGACGCTCACGGCTGCGCCTCCGACTTGGCCGCGGTTCTGCCCCGCGGCAGCCAGGCGAACAGGCGTGCGATGCCGCCCACAATGCCGTCCGGAAAGATGAGCACGAGAGCGAGGATGATGCC
>DASTWX010000203.1:0-2050 GCA_035765795.1 Pseudolabrys sp.
GAGCCGCCCAGCACCTCCATGGCCTCGAAAGCGAGATAGGGCGTTCGTTTGCAAATCCAGAATTTCGCCGCCGGTGTCACTACGCGGCGGATGACCTGGGAAGCCTCGTCGTCCTCGTCATAGGCGCGGGCAAGGCGGAAAGTGAGTGCCGCAGCGGCCTCCGCCTCCAACGCCAGATCGGCGAGCACGTTTGCCATCAAGGGCTGATCCACCAGCCGCTTCTGGAACACAGTGCGACGATGCGCGTGATGCACAGCCTGCGCCACCGCTTGCCGCATCAATCCGGAAGAGCCGATCGCGCAGTCGAGCCGCGTGTAATTGCCCATCTCGATGATGGTCGGAATGCCGCGGCCTTCTTCTCCGATCAGTTGCGCAAAAGCGCCGTGGAATTCGACTTCGCTCGAAGCGTTCGACTTGTTGCCGAGCTTGTCTTTCAGCCGATTGATCTGCACCGCGTTGCGTTCGCCGTCCGGCGTCCAGCGCGGCATCAGGAAACAGCTCAGGCCTTTTGGCGATTGCGCCAAAACCAAAAAAGCGTCGCACATCGGCGCCGACATGAACCATTTGTGCCCATGCAAACGGAATGTGCCGTCGCCGGCGGCCTCCGCCCGTGTCACGTTGGTGCGCAGATCCGAGCCGCCCTGGTTCGCGGTCATGCCCATACCGATCAGGGCGGAATGCTTCTCGCGCGCCGGGATGAAGCGCGGATCGTAGCGGCGGGAGAAGATACGCGGCAGCCATTCGGCCGCAACCGCCGGCTCATGACGCAAGGTCGGCACGGAGCCATAGGTCATCGCGACCGGGCAATAAACGCCGCTCTCGATTTGCGTCAGCATATAGGTGCCGGCCGCGCGCGCGACATGGGCGCCCGGCTTCGGCTGCGCCCACGGGCTCGAATGCAGGCCCGCCTCGAGCGCAATGGCCATCAGCGCGTGCCACGCCGGATGGAATTCGACTTCATCGAGGCGATGGCCGTAGCGGTCGAAGCTCTTGAACTGCGGCGGATTGCGGTTGGCGTCAAAACCGAGCGCAATCGTTTCCGGCTCGCCGAGAATGCCACCGAGCTTGCGCAGTTCGCCCTCTGCCCAGCCCGCCTGCTCGCGGGCCACCGCTTCGCGCAATACCGTGTCGCTGTCGAACAGATTGTACGGCTCGAGCGGCGGCGGCTGATTGGCGACCTCGAACATGGATTACTCCTGTCATTCCGGGGCGCGAGCCAACGGGTCCGCGCGAAGCGCGGCCCGATGATAAACTCCGCGAGCGAGCCCGGAATCCATATTCCGCAGTGCAGCGGCTATGGATTCCGGGCTCGCGGCCAAACGGCCGCGCCCCGGAATGACGGAGAGTATGACAGGACGCGACTCACGGAAACAGCGCGACCTGCTCCAAGCCCAGCGTCTCGGGCCATCCCATCATCAGGTTCATGTTCTGGATCGCCTGGCCGGACGCCCCCTTCACGAGGTTGTCGAGTGCCGAGATGACGATGGCGCGGCCCGGAATACGATCTTTGGCGACGCCAATGAAGGTCATATTTGAGCCGCGCACGTGCCGGGTCTGCGGCGTCTCGCCGAACGACAGCACGTGCACGAACGGCTCCTGCGCATAAGCTTGCGCGAGGATCGCGTGCAGCCTCTCCGGCGTATTGCCGTCACGGCCGCGCACATAGATGGTCGAGAGGATACCGCGATTCATCGGCACCAGATGCGGCGTGAAGCTGACGATCACCTCGCGTCCAGCGGCGCGCGAAAACTCCTGGTCGAGTTCGGCCATATGCCGGTGGTGACCCACGCCGTAGGCGTTGAAGCCTTCCGATACCTCCGAGAACAGCATTGCCTCCTTGGCCGCCCTGCCCGCGCCCGTCATGCCGGATTTGGCGTCGACCACGATCTCGTCGAGGTCGATCGCTTTCGCCTTGATCAGCGGGAGCAGCGGAAGCTGCGCGCAGGTGGTGTAACAGCCGGGGTTGGCGACGAGATGCGCTTTCCTGATCGCCTCTCGATAAAACTCGACTAGGCCGTACACCGCCTGCTTTTGCAGGTCCGGCGCGTGA
>DASTWX010000204.1:0-5347 GCA_035765795.1 Pseudolabrys sp.
GGCGTTTCGGGCGTGCTGATCGCGCCGGTCAACACGATTTTCTATGACTCCGGATTCCTCCTGGGCTTAAAAGCCTTTGTCGGCGCCATTATCGGCGGCATGGTCAGTTTTCCGATCACCGCCATCGGCTCGGCACTCGTCGGGCTACTCGAGAGCTTCGCTGCATTTCAGAGCAGTTCCTTCAAGGAAGTCATCGTCTTTTCGATCCTCATTCCAGTCTTGCTCTGGCGTTCGTACACCTTCGTCCACGTCGAAGAAGACATCGACGAATGAGCACACGGCAATCGCGCCTCCTCACCGCGATCATCGTGGCTTTGATCGCCGCCGCGCCCTTCTATCTCGCCCCGTTCTCGATCACGCTGCTCAACTATATTGGCATCTATGCCTTCGTCGCCCTCGGCCTCGTGCTGCTGACCGGCATCGGCGGGCTCGTGTCGTTTGGCCAAGCTTCGTTCATGGGGATAGGCGCCTATGCCACGGCTTGGCTGAGCGCCAAAATGGGCTACTCGCCGTGGCTCGGGCTCGGCCTCGCACTGGCGGCAACGGCCACCGTCGCCGCGGTGCTTGGCGCGGTGACACTGCGCCTGCAGGGGCATTTCCTGTCGCTCAGCACCATCGCGTGGGGGCTGGCAATCTACTTCGCCTTCGGCAACATCGAGGAGCTCGGCCAATACAATGGCATTACGTCGGTGCCGCCGATCTCGATCGGGCCGATCGACCTCGAGCATAGCGAAGAGATCTATTACCTGATCTGGGCTGCGCTCCTCCTCGCCATGCTGCTGTCGCGCAACTTGCTGGACTCGCGCGCAGGCCGCGCGATGCGGGCGCTGCGCGGCGGCGAGGCGATGGTGGAATCGCTGGGGATTAATGTCTTTCGGACCAGGCTCGTCATCTTTGTCGTCGCGGCTCTGCTCGCAGCGGTCGCCGGCTGGCTCTACGCCCACATGAATCGCATCGTCAGCCCCACCCCCTTCGATGTCACCATGAGCATCGAATATCTGATGATGGCGATGGTGGGCGGCTCGGGCTACCTGCTCGGCGCGGTCGTGGGGGCGGGGCTTATCACGCTCATGAAGAACGCCGTCCAGGATTACCTGCCCCTGATCGCGCCGGGCGCTTCGGGGCGGCTGGAGATCGTCGTCTTCTCCATTCTGTTCATTCTTTTCCTTCAATATGCGCGAGACGGCATTGTGCCCTTCGTTGCGCAATGGCTGCCTGAACCGAAACGAACTCCGCCGCCGGAGATGCCGCCGCTGCCGCGGCGCGCGCAGCCTGCGCCCGGCCGCTCGCTCCTGCGGGTCGAGTCCGCCGTGCGGCGCTTCGGCGGCTTGGTCGCCGTCAATGACGTCAGCTTCGACCTGCGCGCCGGTGAAATCCTCGGCTTGATCGGGCCCAACGGCGCCGGCAAGACCACGATGTTCAATCTCATCACCGGCGCGTTGCGTGCAAGCAGCGGCCGGGTCGTGTTCGCCGGCAAGGACATTACCCACGTGTCGGCGCACACCATCGCGCGCGGCGGCATCGCGCGGACATTTCAGCACGTCAAGCTGCGGCCCAAAATGTCACTCCTCGACAATGTCCTGCTCGGCGCCTATGGCCGCACACGCGCTGGATTCCTGTCCGGCGCGCTCCGCCTCGATCGCGCGGAGGAACGGCGAACCCGGCATGAGGCCATGCGGCAACTCGACCGTGTTGGCCTTGGCGCACGCCCTTACGATCTTGCCGGCAACCTGCCGCTTGGCAACCAGCGCATTCTCGAGATCGCCCGCGCGCTCGCCGCTGACCCGATCCTGCTGGTGCTGGACGAACCGGCGGCGGGCTTGAGGCGGCAGGAGAAGCTTGCCCTTGCCGACCTGCTCCGGACCTTACGCTCCGAAGGGCTGACGATTCTTTTGGTCGAGCACGACATGGATTTCGTCATGGGGCTGGTCGACCGGATCGTCGTCATGGATTTCGGCTGCAAGCTTTGCGAAGGGGCACCGGAAGCGGTACGCACCGACGCGCGCGTGCAGGAAGCTTATCTTGGAGGCGTGGTCTGATGGCCCTCCTCGCGATCGAGAACGTCAGCGTCTGTTATGGAAAAGCCGAGGCAGTCCGCAACGTTTCGCTTAGCGTCGAGCAGGGCCAGATCGTCACCGTCATCGGACCAAATGGGGCCGGAAAGACGAGCCTGCTCACGACGGCCATCGGCTTGTTGCCATCGACCGGGCGCATCGTGTTCGATGGCAAATCCATTTCCTCGCTCGATACCGAGCGCCGGATCGAAATGGGTTTCTGCCTTGTGCCCGAACGGCGCGAACTGTTCGCCGACATGTCGGTGCGGGACAATCTTATCCTCGGCGGCTACAGCCGCCGTGATGGCGCGGCGGCGATCAAGCAGTCGATCAACGAAGTTTTCGACCGGTTTCCGCGACTCGCCGAACGGCGCTCACAGAAAGCAGGCACACTCTCGGGCGGCGAGCGGCAGATGCTGGCGCTCGGCCGTGCCTTGATGGCGAAGCCGCAACTCCTGATGCTGGACGAGCCGAGCCTCGGGCTCGCGCCCCTCATCACGCGCGAAATCTTCCGGATCATCGCCTCGCTGCGGGAGCTCGGCGTCTCTATCCTGCTGGTCGAGCAGAATGCGCGCGCGGCACTGGAGACCGCGGATTTCGGCTACGTCATGGAGACGGGCGAGATCGTGCATGAGGGACCGGCGTCGGCGCTTATCAACGATCCGCGCCTGATCGCGACGTATCTCGGCAAAGGCCGTGCTGGCTAAGGTTTTTCCGATATTACCGGCGGGCGTGCCAAGCCTGCCTCCTGGAGCGCGCGAAGGAAGGCCATTAAGCGGCCTCGTCGATAGGCATGCACATCGACCCCGCTGTAATCAAAGAAACCTTTGCCATCGCGCAATCCGTTCCGCTTCTCGCTCATATTGTCGTGCACGATTTTCGGCGCTTCGAAGCGTTTGTCGTTCATCGCCTCCGACAGGTAGTGGCTGGCATAATAGAGGATGTCGCCGCCGCCCCAGTCGATGAATTCAAGCAAGCCCAGAACCGCAAAGCGGAAGCCAAATCCGTATTTCACCGCCTTATCGATATCTTCCGCCGTAGCGACACCTTCCTCGACTAGCCGCGCCGCTTCGTTCATCGCCAACGCCTGAATGCGCGGCACGATATAGCCCGGAGATGCCGCGCATTCGACGGGCACCTTTCCGATCGAGATCAACAGCGCCTTGAACTCCTCGACAACCGCCTTCTCGGTTGTGTCGGTCGGGCTCAACTCGACCAGCGGCACGATGAAGGCCGGGTTCAGCCAATGCGCGTTGAGAAAACGCCGCGGACGACCGCTCAAGCTCGACAATTGCGTTGAGAGGAACGTCGAGGTTGTCGATGCGACGATCGCCTCTGCATCGGCCGTGCGGTCGATCAAGGCGAGTGCGGAACCCTTGGCCTCTTCAGTTTCGGGGACCGCCTCGAACACGAAACGGACGTCTCGGAGCGCACGGTCCGCCTCATCGCGGCCATAGAACTGCACGCGCGCCATGATGCCGTCGATCGCGCGCGGGTCAAATGCGCCGAGTTCGGCAAGCGAGTGCAACGTGTGGTGAATCTCAGCCTTTGCTTCGGCGAATAGAGTCTGAAGCGCAGCAGCCTCGCGCGCCTTTCCATCGATGAGGCGCACCTCGTGGCCCGCGTAAGCAAAGGCGTGGGCGATGCCTCGCCCCATCCGGCCGGCCCCGACGCAGGCGACGGCCGGATATTTGGTTGCCGGCATCAGAGCCCCTCACGCAACAGATCGTGCAAGCCAGCGCGGCTTTCATTGGCGAGGCCCAGCGTTTCCATTGTTCGCCCGGTCTTGCGGAAATCATTGTCGCACGCGGCGCCGGCAATGGCGAGCAGACCCGCGGCCACCGGGCTTCTCAGACCGACCCAATCGCTGAGCGACACCAGGAAGGCCAGCCCCAGTGCGATATCTTCCCGTAAATAGCGGTGCGTTTTCAGATCGAGATGCTCGTGCCAGTCACCCGAATCGACGAGTTTGTCGTGCGCAAGTTTCCCATACATCCAGTTGGACGTGTTGTAGTGATCGGCCAGCGGAAAGTGAGGCGGCCCATAGCCCAGCGCCTCGCGCAATGCGATGCGCTCGGCATCGAGCGCATCGTGGACGCGCCGGATCGAGGGTTGCGTGCCCTCCTTGTGGATGTCCCAACGGTCGAAGTGCTCGATCGGCCCAGCGTTCATGATGATGAGCGGTGGGTGAATGATCGGCCCTGCATTCATGAGCGCGGCCGACAAGGCGTCGTCCACCGGTTCGATGACGGCTGGAAAGGCCGTGGCGATGACCTTCAGCGCCGCATCTGTCAGCCGCGCCGGAAACACGCCGGTCGGCAATCGCGTCGCCCGGGTCGTGATCGCCACCTCGTCGGCGCCGCGCTTGCGGGTCAGCCATGGCAAAGTGCCGGTCTCGGCGATGGCGACTTCGGCGCGGCACCCGTACTCGCGCAGCACCTTCGTCATGAGGTACGACCCGAAGGTGCCGGGCGGCAGATAAATGACCTGCCCGCTTTCAAGGTGTGGCGCCAGCGCCAGGGCGAGATCGTGTTGCGCGAAGGCCGGTACCGGCGCGACGATCAGCTCGGCGCCGCGCACCGCCTCGGCGATGTCCACCGTCGGACGCGCGATGCGGATATCTCGCACGCCTTGACTATCACGTAATCGAATCGTTCCGCCTTCAAGAACAGGCACGAGCGCCGCATGATCGCGGCGCCAAAACCGGACCTCATGGCCGGCATCGGAAAAATCGGCCGCCGCCGCGTACGAGCCATTGCCGCCGCCGAGAACTGCGATTTTCATGTAGATCCCTGACAATTCGACGCCTGTTGTCTCAAACGTTAAAGCATCGATGCGCGCGGTGAGGAAGCGGCGATCATCCGGACGGCCAGCGATAATATCCGCGGGGACGAATACGGAGTAAAATTGTAATTACATTCGAAGCGCTGGTGGCGGACGCAGTCTGGTGCGAACCTGTCTCCGCGGACGATTTCACGACATCAGGGCAAAATACAGGGATTTTGGTTTCCCGGGGTGGCGCGGCCGGCCTCGAAAGCTCATTTTGGCCTGTCGAATGGGCGCTTTCGGCATTTTCACGTTTTTTAAAAACAGGACTCCCCTGCACGTTGAACAGGGAATTTCGCCGACGATAACAGGGAATTCGGGCGACGACGATGAAAGCCCATTTCCGACCCGTTTCGGCCGCTTCGGTCTTGATCGCGAGGGGCGGCAAGGAGTATAGATTGGTGGCCGGACCTCGCAAGGATAATAATCAAAAGCGCAGCCGTCCGGCACGTAGTGTTCGCCGCTGC
>DASTWX010000205.1:0-5438 GCA_035765795.1 Pseudolabrys sp.
GAGCGCGAGACGTAGAGCCGGCACAGCTCCTTGATCGCATGGTCGAGGATGCCGTTGCGGAAAATGTCACGCCAGGAATTGGCGAAGAACCAGAAGCAGGCCGGCACGTGGGCGCGCACGGCTGAGCTTTCCGGACGCGGCGTTCCTTCGCGCTGACAGCGCTCCATCTCGGCCCGCATCTCGGGGGTCATCTGATCGAGGTCGATATAGCTGATGCGCTGCTTGGGCATTGATCGTTTCTCCATCCCTGGTCCCGGTCGCTCGTCGATCCGGGGGCATATATTCCGGCCCGGTGTAAAGATAGCATCTTTACTACAGTAAGTTTAGCGCCATAATGGGGAGGCTCGCAATGAGGGCAGCTATGGCTATCACCGCCTTACGGCAGCCGCTTCGGAACGGCACGGATACGGCCGAGCGAATCCTGTTCCTCGGCCGCTCTGCGTCGCTGTCCGCGCAGGTGGTCGCTGAAGTGCGCGACGCCCTGTTCGGCAAGCGACTCAAGCCGGGCGATTTTCTGGGCACCGAAAAGGATTTGGCGGCGCGTTTTGGCGCGAGCCGCATTGTTGCCCGTGACGCGCTCCGCACGCTGGAAGCACTCGGCATCGTCGAAATCCGCATGGGCAAGGGCGGCGGCGCGCGCATCGCGAAGGGCAACCCGCGTTTGTTTGCGGAAGCTCTGGCCGTACAGCTCGATCTCACGGGCGTCAGCGCCGCCGAGATCATGGATGCCCAACGCGCAATCGAAACCTTAGGCGCTGAGCTCGCCGCCGAGAATGCGACCGCCGACGACATTGCCAAGCTGCGTCGCCTGCTCGCGGAGGCAGACGCCGCAATCGGCGATCTCGACGGTTTCACCCGGCTCTCGCGCGATTTCCATCTCGCCGTGGCCGAAGCCTCGCACAACCGTGTCATCGTCGTGCAGCTGATTTCGCTCGAGCACGTCTCCTGGCCGCGCCGCAATGTGACGGCCACGGCGAAGCTCGCGCGGCACATCCTGGAAACGCACACCAAGCTCGCCGATCTGATCGAGCTGCGTGATGCTGCCGGCGCGCGCGCACTCATGGACGACCACGTGAAAATGATCCGCGCGCGGCGGGTCGCCGAACGGGGACTAGCTCCCGCCGCGGAGCAATCCTGCTGCTGAACCAACCGGAGGAAAAAGCCATGGCCAAATTCATCATCGAACCGCACTTCCGCCTGCAAGAGTGGGTGGCCGAGGAGAAGGACTACTTCCGCCAGGAAGGCCTCGACTACGAATTCCGCGAGCTGGTGCGTGCGACCGACGGCAAAGTTCACGACAAAGGCGACAGAGTCGGCGCCTTTCAGTCGCTCGAAGCCGGCCGCAAAGCCAACGTGAGCTGCGCCTGCCATTGGACGGTCAATGTCGCCGCCTCCAAGGGTCTCGGCCGGATGTATACCGACGTTTATTCGGTCGCGCCCGCCGGCATCTTCGTGCAGCCCGATTCGGACATCCGCACGCCATCCGATCTCGCCGGCGTGCCGATCTCGGTCGGTTTCCAGTCGGGCAGCCATTATGCGACGGTGCAGGGGTTGGAGCCATACCTCAAGCCGGAGGAGATGAACCTCAGCTACGCGCAAGGCATGCTGTTCAAGCGCATGGAGGAACTGATCGACGGCAAGGCGCCGGCGGTGAGCCTGTTCAGCGGGCCTTATTACTTTGCCGAGCAACTCGGTTTCCGCAAGGTGATCGACACCACCTTCATGATCGCCACCATGATCAACGGCGATCCGGAGCCTGAGGATCTGCGCAAGTTCTTCCGCGCGCTGCGCAGGGCACAGAAGGACATCGATCTGCGGCCCGAGCTCTACACGCACTACTACAAGAACGAATTTCCCGATCGCTTCCATGCCCGCATGGATACGCGGCGCTGGGGCCCGGGCGAGCGGTTGGTGTTCGAGCCCTACACGAAGGAAGTCTACGAAGAATCCTTCGAGTGGATCGCCAAGCACCACATCTTCGCCGATGGCGGCATGGGAACGGGGCGTTATGATGAAGCGACGTTGTCGCTGAGCTGATCGGCGGGATATTCTGCTGGTCCGACCAGCCACGTAAAGTGGTGCTTCAGGCATGCTCGTCCTCGAGCCGAGGCCTGAAGCACCACAGTTTCTTGTTTGAGATAGTTTCGACGAACGCGATAGCGCTTCGCTCCGATTGATCCTCTGACGCGTGAACGCGCACGGATGAGCGGCTTACGCAGGCGAATGACCTTGTCACAACCTGTCGGTTCGGCCCGCCTTCGCCAATTCGCCGCCGCCGCGTATGAGCGGGCGGGTTTGGCGGAGAGCGACGCGCGCCTTTGCGCCGACACGCTGGTGCAAGCCGATCTCTGGGGGCACCCCTCGCACGGCGTGATGCGGTTGTCCTGGTATGTGGCCCGGCTGCGCGCCGGCGTTTGCGATCCGAAGGCGATCCCCGAAGTGGTGGTGGACGGTGGCGCCATCGCCGTCCTGGATGGCCACGACGCCATGGGTCAGGTGATTGCCGCGCGCGCGGCGGAGCTCGCTGTCAGCCGCGCCAAGGAACACGGAATTGGCGCCGTCGGCGTGAGGCGCTCCAATCATTTCGGCACGGCCTTGTATTTCACGCTGATGGCGGCGCGGCAGAATTGCGTTGCCTTCCTATCGACCAACGCCAGCCCGGCCATGGCGCCCTGGGGCGGCCGCAGCAAAATCGTCGGCACCAACCCATGGTCGTGGGCGGCGCCCGCCGGCCGATATGCACCGATGGCCCTCGATATGGCCAACACCGCGGTCGCTCGCGGGAAGATTTACGTCGCGCGGCAAAAGGGTGCTTGCATTCCGGAAGGCTGGGCCATGTCCGCCGAAGGATTGCCCACCACCGATCCGGGCGAGGCGATCGCCGGCCTCATTCTCCCCATGGGCCAGCACAAAGGTTATGCCATCGCCGTGCTGATGGACATGCTCTCAGGCGTGCTCACCGGAAGTGCCTTCGGCAGCAAGGTGCACGGCCCGTATCAGGCCGAACACAAAAGCGGGGCCGGCCATTTCATGGTTGCGATCGATGTCGCCGCCTTTCAGCCGGTCGCCGAATTCAACGCCAAGATGGAGCGGCTGATCGCCGAATTGAAATCGGCGCCGCGCGCGCCCGGCCACGATGAAATCTCCTATCCGGGCGAAATGGAGTCGCGAAGCGATGCGCGGCAGCGGTGCGAGGGATTGTTGCTGGCCGGCGAAACGCAGGCCGACTTGCGCCGGCTCGCCGATGAATACGAGCTCCGCGCCTTGCTGCCTTTTGCTGGTTGATGGTCGCCCAAGCCGCGGCCGCCACACGGCTCGGTTTCGAATTGAGTGAGGCTTGCGGAAGACGGCCAACCCGAACGCGGACGCTATGCCGTTTGCCGCCAAAGAGAGAGGAGCGGGCCCGCATCTCCGTGCACCGGATCGTTTGCCGGCACCGGCACCAACGGAATGGTGCGCAGCGCCTCGTCGTGCTCGGTCTTGGCGCCGCGGCAAAGATTGTAAGTACCTTCCGGCGGATAGCCGCCGATGACGCGCAAGTCGGCGCTGCTTGCGAGCCGCTGATGGCCGGTGCCGGCGGGGAGTACGGCGACATCGCCGGCGTTAAGTTCGAAGTCCCTTCCTTGCGTGCCGCCCAAGCGCACGCGCGTCGCGCCACGCGCGATCCCGAGCGCTTCGTGGATCATCGAATGGTAGTGCGTGTAGGGATAGATGCCGTCGCGCCAGAGGTCGCGGCCCCAGCCGTTGGCCATGAATACCCGCTCGACCTCGCTTTCCGGATCGTGCGTGGCGGCGACATCGATGGCCCCGCGATAGAGCAGAACCGGCAGGGCCGGATTGTTGGGCACGGAGCCGTCGTCGGAAAACATCAGCGTGAGAGGTGAACCGGACATAGAGGTATAAAATCGTGCTCGCTGTTACGGATTAAAATCGATACCGCCACGAGTGGTTCCTTCAGGCGGCCGTTCTCGACGGCCGGTGCATTTTGCGACGCTTCCTATTCAGAGGATTTACGACGATCTTTGACGCCTTCCGCTCAATATGCGCCAAATCATAATTCAATTGCAGACGCATCCAGAACTCGGGGCTGCCGTTGAAAACCTTTGACAAGCGCACTGCCATCTCGGGCGAAACCCCACTTTTCTTGTTGACGAGATTATTCAATGCCTGACGAGACACGTTAAGCGCCTTTGCCGCGTCGGTGATCGAAAGACCCAGAGGTTCGAGGCAATCGAAACGAACCAACTCGCCAGGGTGAGGAGGGTTTTTCATCGGCATGCGATGTTCCTTCAGTGGTATTCGAGAAAATCCACGCCATAGGCGTCACCTTCCTCGAAGCGGAAGACAATGCGCCAATTGCGGCTAACGGTAACGCTCCAAAAGCCTTTCAAATCCCCGGTGAGGCGATGCAGGCCAAATCCGTGGACATCCATGTCCTTAACGGTCACGGCGGCATCCAGACGGCCGAGCATCAGAACGATCTTATCGGCCAAATCAGGCCGTACTTTGCTCCGGTCGTCATGTTCGTAAAGCCGCCTCAGACCGCGATGCCGAAAGCTCCGGATCATCGCGCATTGTCGTCTGACAAGTGGCGCTTGTCAACCGCCGTGGCGCGGCCTCAGCGTTTCGCCTGCCGCATCATCTGAATGAAACGGCCGAAGAGATAATGGCTGTCGCGGGGCCCGGGCGAAGCTTCCGGATGATACTGCACCGAGAACACCGGTTTGTCTTTCAGCGCCATGCCGCAATTGGAGCCGTCAAACAGCGACACATGCGTCTCCACGGCGTTATCCGGCAGCGATTTGCCGTCGAGCGCGAAGCCGTGATTCATCGACGTGATCTCCACCTTGCCGGTGGTGAGGTCTTTCACGGGATGATTGGCGCCGTGGTGGCCCTGATGCATCTTCACCGTCTTGCCGCCGACGGCGAGGCCGAGCATCTGATGGCCGAGGCAGATGCCGAAAGTCGGCGTGCCCGAGTCGATCAGCTTTCTGAGCTCCGGCACCGCGTACTCGCCGGTCGCCGCCGGATCGCCCGGGCCGTTCGACAGGAAAATGCCGTCTGGCTTCAGCGCCAGGATGTCCTCGGCCGAGGTTTGCGCCGGCACGACTGTTACCTTGCAGCCATTGCCCGCGAGTTGGCGCAGGATATTGCGCTTGATGCCGTAGTCCAACGCGACCACGTGAAATTCATGGGCTTCCTGCCGGCCGAATCCGTTCTCCCAGCTCCACGGCGTCTCGTCCCAGGTGAAGCGTTGCGCGCTCGTTACCTTGGGCACGAGGTCCATGCCGACGAGACCCGGCCACTCGCGCGCTTCTTTCTTCAACCCGGCGAGATCGAACTTTCCATCCGGCGCGTGCGCGATCACCGCGTTGACATAGCCGTGCTCGCGGATCAGCGCCGTCAGTGCGCGGGTGTCAATGCCGGCAAGGCCGACG
>DASTWX010000206.1:0-3221 GCA_035765795.1 Pseudolabrys sp.
GGCTGCTTCGTCGCGCACCCAACATTCTTCTGATTCCCGGCACGTCGTCTGTCGCGCACTTGCGGGAGAATCTCGCCGCGGCTGGTCTGGATTTGCCGAATGATGCACGCATCGTACTGGACCGCATAGCTGCACGTTAACTTGGATGGGTCACATGCGTTTTGTGTGTCCAACCGCCGCGGCGTTTATTCAGCGGCTTGCCCGGCAAGTTTGGCGCTGCGGCGCGCACGCCAACGCTCGCGGCGCGCCGCCATGTTGGCGATGCCCATCAGCGCCGCCGGCGTGACGATCAGTGTCAGCACCGTGGCGAAGCCGAGACCGAACACGATGGCGGTGGAGAGGCTGATCCACCATTGCGTCGCCGGCGCGCCGAAGGTGACCTCACGGTGGATGAAATCGAGATTGATGCCGAAGGCGATCGGCAGCACGCCGAGAATGGCGGTGATGGCCGTGAGCAGCACAGGCCGCGCGCGCTCGCGGCACGTTTCAATGATCGCCTCGTAAGCGCCCTGCCCTTCGCGTCTGAGCCGGTCATAGGTATCGATCAGGACGATATTGTTGTTCACGATCACGCCGGCATTGGCGATGATGCCGATGCCGGTCATCACCACGCCGAACGGCTGGCCCATGATCAAAAGCCCGAGCAACACCCCGATGGTGGACAGAAGTACTGCGGTGAGCACTAAGCCGACCGAGGTGAAGCGATTGAACTGCGCGAGCAGGATGGCGAAGATCAAGAACAACGCGGTACCGAACGCCTTCGACAGGAACGCGCCCGCCTTCGCCCGCTCTTCGTCCTCGCCCTTGAGCTTGAAGGTGACGCCGTCGCCGAGATCGGTCGCGTTGAGCTTGTCTGTGATCTCCTTCTGCACGGCCGCATTCTGCACGCCGTCGGCAATGTTGGCCGAAACGGTGATGACCCGGTGGGCGTTGACCCGGTTTATGTAGCCGACGCGGTGCGCGGGCACGCGATGGACGAAATTGCCGATGGGCACGTAGCCGGACGGCGTCTGCACGCGCAGATCGTCGATCTGATCGAGGTTGCGGCGATCCTTGGGAAATCGCACGATGATGTCGACCGGCTTATCGGAATCGGTCGGCCGGTATTCGGTGACTTTGGCGCCATTGGTGACAAGCTGCACGGCCGTGCCGACCGTGTTGATATTGGCGCCGTATTTGGAGGCCTCGGCCTTGTCCACCTCGAGCTTCCAGTCGATGCCGGGCAGGGGCAAGCCGTCGTCGAGATCGCGGAGCGCCGGCATCTTCGACAGCATGGCGGCGACTTTCTTGGCGGCGGCGGGCAGCTTGACGGGATCGAGCGCGGAGAGCTGCACCTGGACCGGTTTGCCGGTCGGCGGGCCCGCGCGCGGCGCCGTCACCTCGACAAGAATCCCGGGAATGCTGCGCGTTTCGTCGCGGATCTCGTCCATGATCTTGTGCGCCGGCGGACGCGTCTTCCAGTCGGCGAACTCGAACTGAATAACGCCGATCGTGTCCTCGCTGATCTCGCCGGAGCCGCGCGGCTGCTCGCCGACGCGAGTGTAGACGGTCGAAAGTCCCTTGGTGGCGAGCACGTCCTTCTCGACTTGACGCACGGCGGCATCCTTCTCGGCAAGCGAAAGATTGCCGCGCGCATGCACGATCACCTGCCCGTAATCGGGCTCCACGCTCGGGAAAAACTCCACTCCGTTACCGAATTTGCCATAGGCGCCAGTCACCGCCACCAGTAGGAGCACGGCAAGGCCGATCGTCATGCCGGGACGGCGTAGCGCCACCTTCACCGTGCGCATGTAAAAACCGCGCTCGGAAGCCCGATCGTCGTGGACGATCGTCGCCGCGCGGCCGAGCAGCGCGCCCAGCGTCGGCGTGAAGAACAGCGCCACGACGAGCGAGGCCGAGAGCGTCGCGATCAGCGTGATCGGCATATATTTCATGAACTCGCCGACAACGCCGGGCCAGAACAACAGCGGCGAGAACGCGGCGATACGGGTGAGAGTTGCAGCGATCACCGGGCCCGACATCCGCACAGCCGCCTCGCGATAGGCCTGCTTCGGCGGCATGCCTTCCGACATGCGGCGCTCGGCATATTCGGAAACGATGATGGCGTCGTCGACCAGCATGCCGACGGCAAGGATGAGCGAGAACAACACCACGATGTTGATCGTGAGGCCGGCCAGCTCCAACCCCAGCACGCCGGCAAGAAACGACGCCGGGATCGCAATGCCGATAAACAGGGAAGAGCGGAAGCCGAGCGCGAAAAGAATGATCACCGCGACCAGCAGCACGCCGGTTGCCACCGAGTTCTGCAAATCCGACAGCATCTGCCGGATGATCTTCGACTTGTCTTGCGTGTAGCCGACCTGAAGCCCTGCCGGCCACGTCTTCTGCAAACGCTGGACGATCTGCTTCACGCCGTCGACCGTCTCGATCAGATTGGCGCCGGTGCGCTTGGAGACCTCGATGGTCATCGCCGGCTTGCCGTTGACGCGCGTGATCGAGGTGGCGTCCTTGAAAGTGGGACGCACGGTGGCGACATCGCCCAGCGTCACCGTGGCGCCGGCGGTCGAGGCTACCGGGATTTTCAGCATGTCCTGGGGACGTTCGATCAGCCCCGGCACCTTGACGGCGAAACGGCCGCTTGGGCCTTCCAGCGCGCCGGCGGCGATCAGGCTGTTCGAGGCTTGCGTGACCGCCATCAACTGGTCGAGCGAGATGCCGTAGCTCTTCATCAGCATCGGCTCGGCGGTGATCTCCACCGCCTCGTCGCGCGCACCGCGCAGCTCGGCCGATAGCACGCCGGGCGCCTGTTCGATGGCGTCTTTGGCAGAACGCGCGATGTGCAATAGCGTACGCTCCGGCAGATCGCCGGCGAGCGTCACCACCAGCACCGGATAAAGCGAGAGATTGACCTCCTGTACCGAGGGCTCGTCGGCGTCCTTGGGCAAGTCGTGCTTGGCCTGGTCGACTTTCGCGCGCACGTCGGCGAGCGCCGCGTCGGAATTGAAGCCGGCTTCGAATTCGAGCAGCACATAGCCGCCGCCCTCGTAGGCGGTGGCGCGCATTTCCTTGACGTTGCTGACCTGCTTCAATTGCGTCTCGACCGGCCGCAACAGCAGCCGCTCGGCGTCTTCCGGGCTGATGCCGCGCTGGGTGAGCTGGACGTAGATGATCGGCACCTTGACGTCCGGCTCCGCCTCTTTCGGGATCGTTTGATAAGCAAC
>DASTWX010000207.1:0-41074 GCA_035765795.1 Pseudolabrys sp.
AGAGCGACTGGACGGCAAGGACGCTCACGGCTGCGCCTCCGACTTGGCCGCGGTTCTGCCCCGCGGCAGCCAGGCGAACAGGCGTGCGATGCCGCCCACAATGCCGTCCGGAAAGATGAGCACGAGAGCGAGGATGATGCCGCCGAGCGTGGCGCGCCAGTAATAGCTGTCGCGCATCACCATGTCCTGAAGCGTGGTAAAGGCGGCGGCGCCAATGATCGGGCCGGTCAGCGTCTGCACGCCGCCGAGCAACACCATCACCAGTCCGTCGATCGAGTGGGTGACGCTGATGGTCTCGGGCGAGATCGAGCCTTTGGCGAAGGCGAAGAGACCGCCGGCCACGCCGCAAACGGCCCCTGCGATCGCAAACCCCAGCCAGTGGACGCGCTTGACGTCGATGCCGATTGCTTCGGCTCGCAACGGTGAATCACGGCCCGCGCGCATGGCGTAGCCGAACGGTGCGAAAAGAAAGCGACGCAGCAGCAAAACGCCGATCACCGCGAGGCCTAGCGTGAGCAGGAAATAAGCGCCGCCCTGATCGAACGGCGGCGGCGGCCAGACCCCGATCACGCCATTCGAGCCGCCGGTGAAATCTTCCCACTGGAACACAAGCGCCCAGACAATCTGCGCGAAAGCAAGCGTGATCATGGCGAGGTAAACGCCTTCGAGCCGCACGGCGAACCAGCCGAACAAGAGTCCGCCAAGGAAAGCAACCACGGGCGCAGCGACCAGCGAGGCTCCCATCGGCAAAGCGAGCCACTTGACCAGCAGCGCCGCGCCATAGGCGCCGAGGCCGAAATAAGCCGCATGGCCGAACGAATGCATGCCGCCTGGTCCCATGATGAAATGCAATGAGGTCGCGAACAGCACCGCGATCAGCACATCAATGCCCAGGACGAGAACGTAAGGCGCGTCGGCGGCGATCCATGGCAGCGCGATCAGCGCCGCAAGCACGACGGCGCCCATGACCTTCAGCGCGGGCCCGGCAGGGCGGATCGGCTCTTCCGGCTCGGCGGTCGAGCGCACCGCCGCCTGCACACGGCCGAGCAGCCCATAGGGCCGCACGATCAGCACCACCGCCATGACGAGGAATTCGGCGACCAGCGTCAGCTTCGAAAAATTCACCGCGATGCCGGCGATGTGGACGAGGCCGATACCGATGCAGAGCGCCTTCACCTCCGCAATCAACACGGCGGCCAGATAGGCGCCGGTGATCGAGCCCATGCCGCCGACGACCACCACCACGAAAGCATCGCTGATGGCAGTGAGGTCGATTTCGAGATTAGCCGGTTGGCGCGCAACTTCGAGCGCGCCGCCGAGCCCGGCAAGCAGCGAGCCGAGCGCAAAAACGGCGGTAAACAAGATGGCCTGGTTGACGCCCAGCGCGCCGACCATTTCACGGTCCTGCGTCGCCGCACGCACCAGACGGCCAAAGCGCGTCCGCGCCAGCATGAAGTGCATCGCCAACAGTACGACGGGTCCGACGAAGATGAGGAAGAAGTCATAGCTTGGCAGTTGCCGATCGAGGATTTCGATCGCGCCGCGCAAGCCCGGGGCCCGCGGGCCGAGCAGATCGTCCGGACCCCAAAGCCAGAGCGTGGCATCGCTGATCACCAGCACCAGCGCGAAGGTGGCGAGCAACTGGAACAGTTCGGGCGCGCGGTAGATGCGGCGCAGCAGCACCACCTCAATGGCTGCGCCGATCAAGCCAACGACCAGCGCCGCTGCCACGATACCGCCCCAAAAACCGAACGCGCCGCCGAGGCGCGTCACGAAGCTGTAGGCGATATAGATCCCCAGCATGTACAGGGATCCATGCGCGATATTGACGATGCGCGTGACGCCGAAGATCAGCGAAAGGCCGGCGCCGACCAGGAACAGGCCGGAGGCGGAGGACAGCCCGTTGAGCGCCTGGAAGAGAAGTGCGCTGAAGGTCATGCTGCTTTATCCCTCCCCTGCAAGGGGAGGGTGGCTGCGAGTGTAACGAGCAGCCGGGTGGGGAGGAGTTCGCAGATATCTCCCCCACCCGGTCGGCGGAGCCGGCCATCGGGCCGCGCTTCGCGCGGACCCGTTGGCCGATCACCCCCCGCAAGCGGGGGAGGGATTAGCGGTGATCAATTCGCCGACGCTGGGCGCAACTTCTTGACCACCGAATCCGGCGGCATCACCGAAGCGCCGTCGACGTACTTGAAGTCGACCATGGTGCCTTTGCCGTTTTCAAGCGCGATCTTGCCGACATAACCGCCCATGGTCGATTGATGATCGATCGCCCGGTAATAGATCGTGCCAAATGGACTGCCGACATGCAGCCCTTTGAAGGCCGCCACCAACTTGTCGGGATCGGTCGATTTCGCCGCCTCGATGCCGGCAGCCAGCGACTTGACCAGAGTATAGCCGACCACCGATCCCAGGCGCGGATAGGTCTTGTATTTGGTCTGGTAGGCGTTGAGGAACGCATAGTACTCTGGCGTCTTGATCTTATTCCATGGGAAGCCGGTGACGATCCAACCGACCGGCGCTTCGCCTTTCAGTGGGTCGAGATATTCCGGCTCGCCGGTGAGCAGGCTGACGACGGTGCGATTCTTAAAAATGCCGCGCGTCTCGCCTTCGCGCACGAACTTTAAGAGATCGCCGCCGAACAGCACGTTGAAGATTCCGTCCGGCTTGGCATTGTCGATCGCCTGCGCCACGGCGCCGGCGTCGATTTTGCCGAGGGGGGTAGCCTGTTCGGTAACGAATTCGACATCCGGCTGCGCCTTTTTCATCATCTCCTTGAAATCGGCGGCAGCGGACTGGCCGTATTCGAAATTCGGATAGACCAGGGCCCAACGTTTCTTGTGCGCGGCAACCGCCTCGGGCAACAGCATCGCCGTCTGCATGTAGGTCGACGGCCGCAGGCGGAAGGTGTATTTGTTGCCGTCTTCCCAGGTGATCTTGTCCGTCAGCGGTTCGCCGGCGAGATAGAACACTTTCTTGTGGCCGGCGAAGTTCGTGATCGCCAAACCAACATTTGAAAGATAAGCGCCGGCGAGAACCGTCACACCTTCGCGCGTGACCAATTCATCCGCCGCGCGGACTGCTTTACCAGGATTCGCACCATCATCGCGGCTGATCACTTCGAGCTTTTTGCCAAGGACGCCGCCCTTTGCGTTGATCTCGCCGAGCGCCAACTCCATTCCCTTCTTGTAGGGATCGAGAAACGCCGGAAATTCCTTGTAGCTGTTGATTTCACCGACCTTGATCGTTTCCTGCGCCGCGGCGGGCGCGGCAAGACCGGCCAGAACGCCGGCGAGCGCAAGATATAGCAGGTGACGCTTGGTTATCATCACTTCTCTCCCCTGGGCGTGGTGGGCCAAATCCCCACCGCGGCGGAATGGCGCCGCTTTCTCCAACATTACAACGTTCAGCCGCCTCGGGCAGGCGATCTTGTTTGTGTGCAAATAATCCAGCGGCCAGCGGCTATCTGTCAAGGAGCGCGATGACGCGAAGTACTATTTCATTTGTCATGGCCGGGCTTGTCCCGGCCATCCCGCTTGGGAAGGCACGGCATTGCCAAACTAAGCGGGATCACCGGGCCTTCGCCCGCCGAAGGGTTTGGTAGCGTATCCACACTGAATGCGCTTCGGCCCGCAGGCGGGACAAGCCCGGTGATGACACCCGACCGTAATCGCGCATCTAACTCCGCGGCTTATCGCGGAAGCGATCCATCAGCGGCTTGTCCTGGCCGCCGTCGATCTCGATCATGGTGCCGTTGACCATCTCCATCAACGGCGAGGCCAGCATCACGACGAGCGCGGCAACCTCATCGACCTCGGCGATGCGGCCGAGCGGAATTGAAGCAGGCGCGAGCTTATCGGCCTCCTCGCGCGGAATCTTCATATCGCGCGCCATGGCATCGACCAGTCCCGCCCAGCGCTCGGTTCGCACCGGGCCTGGATTGACCGCGACGAAACTGATCTTGTCTTTGCCGTATTGGCCGGCAAGCGAGACCGTGAGGTTCTGCCCTGCCGCGTTCGCCGCGCCGGGGCATATCTCCCAGTAGGACGGCTTCACGCCGTCATTGCCGATCAGGTTGACCACCCGCCCGCCGCCTTGCGCCCGCATAATCGGCAGCACGTAGCGCAGGCAACGCACGTAGCCCATGAACTTCAGTTGGAGGCCTTTTTCCCAATCATCTTCGCTCAAATGCTCGATCACGCCGCCGGCGGCGGAGCCGGCATTGTTGACCAGGATATCGACGCGCCCGAGCACCTTGTGCGCCCGCTCGATGAAATTCTTCGCGTCGCCATCGCTGCGCAAGTCGGCCGGAATGGCGACGACTTTGCGCCCTGTCGCCTTCGCGATCTCTGCGGCCGCCGCTTCGAGCGGCTCCTTGCGGCGCGCGCAGATCGCGACATCGACGCCTTCCTTGGCGAGCAGCAGGGCGATGCCCTTGCCGATGCCTTCGCTGCCGCCGGTCACCACCGCGGTTTTGCCTGTTAGCTTGAGGTCCATCGCAGTTCTCCGTTGGAAACGTTTAAGAGCGGGTCGCGGGCTTGTGCGCAAGCCAGCGCCCGCTCTCGGACGCAGCGATCAGGTCGGCGAGCGCCGTATTGAAGGCGGCCGGCTCTTCGCTGGTGATGGTGTGGCCGGACCGTGGAATGACGGCGAGCCCCGCGGTTGGCACGGTGCGCTTGAGAAAAACGCTCGCATCAAGGCACCAGCCGTCCTCGTCGCCGACCAGCACCAGGAGCGGCATGGAGAACCGCTTCAATTCCGCTTCCAGATCCCACAGCGTCGGGCGCTTCGCCTGCACCTCGCGCATAGTCATCGCGTGCCCGATAGGCGAATGCTCGGCCAGCATCGCGGCGAATTCGGCGAAGCCGCGTGGATCCTTGTGCTTGTGCGTCTGACGAGTGGCGCCGTCGGCATAGCGCGCCGCCGCGGTCTTGAAATCGACCGTCTCGAACATCGTGGCCGTCTCGCGCGACTGCGCACGGCCCTGCTCGACCACCACCCGATCAGGACTCGAGCCATAGCCGCAGCCCGCCGCGGTCACCGAAATGCACCGCTCCGGACGCCGGATGCCGACCAGAAGCGCGGTCAACGCTCCCATCGAATGGCCGACAATGTGCGCTCGATCGATATTCAGGGCATCCATCAGCGCAACCACGTCGTCGCACGCAATATCCTGGCTGTATTTGCTCGGGTCATCCGGCACGTCCGATGGCGGATAGCCACGCTGGCTGAAGGTGACGCACCGATGCCCCCGGGCAAAATGCCGCATTTGCGGCTCCCACGTGCGCCAATCTCCCGCATATTCATGCACGAACACCATCGCCGTGCCGCTGCCGGCCTCCTCATAATAGAGCCGGACCCCGTCCTTGGCTGCAATGGTGGGCATTTCCGTCGCCTCCCCCCGCACGCATAATTATTTGCACACAAATGAAACCGTCGTAAAGTCCTCCGGCGGGAGATGGCGTAAGCGCTGTCTCCCGTGCGCGATGAAAACGCCGCGTACACGCAAACAGCGATTGTGCTTTTGCCGCGCACGAGTCCCAATACTGGCGCGGCGCCAAATGGAAGAACTGTAGCGGCCAACCCGCGGCGCCGATTACGAGGGGGAGTTCACGATGTTTTCGCTATCACGACGTCGCTTTGCGACCTTTCTGGCCGCCACTGCAGCGGCTGGGCTGGCCGGTCCAGCATACGCGCAGGAAAAGCCCACTATCAAAGTCTCGAGCCTCACGCTGCCGGTGTTCAACCCGTTGGTGTGGAATATCATGAAGGCGCGCGGCTTCGACGCCAAGCACGGCTTCAATCTGGACATCCACGCTTATCCGTCGATCTCCGCCTTCTATGCCGCTTTCGCTACCGGCGAGACCGAGACGTTGATCGGCGGACCCACGGTCTTTCAGAAGCTCTTCGCGCAAGGCGTGCCGGTCCGCATCATCGGGAGCGGTTTCACCCTGGCGGACCTGGTGATTTTCGCGAAGGACCCCAAGATCAAATCGCTCGCCGATCTCAAGGGCAAGCAACTTGCTATCGATATGGGCGGCTCGCAGTACCAGATGGTGAGAATCTATTGCGAGGCCAAGGGCATCGACCTCGGCAAGGACATTACCGTCGTCAACGCAAATTTCGCAGTGGCGCGCGCTCAGCTCGAGGCGAGCCGTGTCGACGCCGCCTTGGTGATCGAGCCGCTAGCCAGCATCATTTTCAAGAGTCATCCCGACTGGCACGCGATTTTCAACGGTGCGCAAGGCTGGAAGGAAATCACGGGCGAATCCGGGTGGGAGATCGTCCCGGCGATGCGCGCCGACGCGATCAAGCGCACGCCCAAGGCGCCGCAGATGATGTTGGCGGCTCTCCAGGACGTGGCCGACTTCATGAGCAATCATACCGTAGAGGCGGACAAGATCGCCCATGACACACTGAGGCTACCGTCGGGCATATTCACGGCCGCGGTGAAGAGCGGCCGCTTGCAACTTATCGTCAAGCCGGCTTGGGATCCCGCGACCCATAAGTCCATCAAGGACATGATGGAGCGCGCGGTGAAAGCCGGATTCTACAAAAAGATGCCGCCCGAGACGATTTTCTATGCCCCTTAAGGAGCACCACGAGTCTGCCCCGATCCTGAAGTTTCCGCGGCAGACTCTCGTCTCCCTCTTGATCTTCGCGATCCTTTGGGAGGCACTATCGCATTTGGCGCCGCACTTAGGCATCCCGCCATTCGCGATCCCCAGTTTCCTTACCATCGGAGAGAGGCTTGTCGCCATCACCCCGGTGGACGTGGCGGTCACGCTCGCACGTGTCATCGGCGCGCTGATCGTCTCGTTCGTGCTCGGCATTGCAATGGCAATGGCCATGTACCGCTCACGCACACTCGACGATTACCTGCATCCCATGATCCGCATTCTCATGGCCGTGCCGGTGATTTCATGGGTGCTGTTCGCCGTGTTGTGGTTTCCCGGGGTAGAATTGCGCATCGCCTTCGTGCTCGTTGTGGTCTGCGGGCCGGTCTTCCTGGTCGATGCGCTCGACGCCATGCGCACCGTCCCGCGCGAATTGCGCCAGATGATACAATCGTTCCGGCCGACGACTTGGCAATTTTTCCTCAAGCTGATGCTGCCGGCGATCGTGCCAAGCATCTTCACCAGTTGGAAGGTGAACATCAGCCTGGCTGTCCGCGTGGTCACCATTGCGGAACTGGTCGGCGCAGTGACCGGCATCGGCCATCAATTGCAGGTGGCGGAACAGCTGTTCTCGGTCGCCGACGTGTTCGCCTGGACCGCGGTGCTGGTCATCATGCTGTTCCTGCTCGAAGCGCTGGTGAGGCGCTTCGAGGTGCGCTTGTTGCGGTGGCGTGCATGATGGGCCCTCCTCCGATCGAGGTTCGCGGCGTACGTAAGGTTTTCCGGCAGGCCACCACCGGCCAGTCGGTCGTCGCCATCGACCGGCTCGACCTCACCATTGCGCCGCGCGAGGTGGTCGCCATCGTCGGCCAGACCGGCTGCGGCAAGTCCACGTTCTTCGACCTGATGATCGGGCTCGAGGCGCCCACCGAAGGCTCCTTGCGCATCGGCGACAAGAGCCCGCATGCCGATTTCGATTATTTCCGCGGCAAGATTGCCACCGTCTTTCAGCAGGATCGGCTGCTGCCCTGGCGCTCGGCAATTGACAATGCCAAGCTGCCGCTCGAGCTCATCGGCGTGCCCGAAGACGAACAGCGCGAACGTGCGATGACCTGGCTCGACCGGCTTGGGCTATCCCATTTCGTCAATGCCTATCCGCATGAACTGTCCGGCGGCATGCGCCAGCGCGTCGCCATCGCGCGCGCTTTTGCGGTGCAACCGGACATTCTGCTCGCGGACGAAGCCTTCGGCCATCTCGATGAAGTGACCGCCGCTGAGTTACGGGAAAAGTTTTTGGCGCTGGCGCGCGAATGCGGTTCGACGGCCGTGCTGGTTACGCATCAGCTCGAAGAAGCAATCAGCGTCGGCGACAGGATCGTGGTTTTCGGCAAATCGGCTTCGCTGCTTGCCGACATCCACGTCGCGCAATGGCCCGCCGAGCAATACGGTATCTTGCGCGAGGCCATTCAGGCGACGTTACAGAGTAATAGGCCTGACCCGAGGCTGCGGTCAGATTCCGACAAACGGTTAGGCTGATAAAATCGCCTTCGCAGCGTCTCCGACGGCTTCGACGGACATGTCGGTATCGAGGAAACAGACGATGCGGCAGGGACAGCCCTCGAGACCCTCATAGCGCCAGGGAAAAGCGCCGATCACACAGCGTTGGCCGAGCACCAGTTCGATGTCGCCGCCAAGATTCTCGGCGTGCAGCAGGCCTTCCTGAAAGCCCCAGCTATGAAATGGGAACATATCCTGCCGCACGCGCCGGCCGGATTTCTTGTGGGTGTATTCGAAGGTACCGAAAAACTCAGCCGGGCTCTTGCCGTGCCGCCTGGTGAATTCGACCGCAAGATCGGGCCTCATGTTGCGGATGGATGTGTTCATCGCGTGGTCGCAGGAACCCGTGTCCATGCCCCACCACTTGATCTTTTTCTCCAGCATCCACTGCAGCGTGTCGAGGGTCGGACCCGGGTGATAGCAGAAGTATTTCACCAGGTCCTGCTGCGGCCGCCCTTCGTAATGACGATGCCAGCCGGTGTGCAGGATGAGGATGTCGCCCTCGCGGATATCCGCGCCTGCTTTCTCGATTATCTCAGGGGTAATGACTGCCCAGTCATGCATCTGGGCCGAGATATCCACGACAATGCCCCGGTTGACCAAATAGTCGAGCGGCAGATGCGCCATGTCGCCGTTGCGGTTATCGGTCGCGTGCATAGCGCCGTCGAAATGAGTGCCGACGTGCAGCGCCGTATCGATCCGCTGCGCCACGATCATTTGAGTTTGCAGATTCTGCGCGTAATACATCTTGTTGCCAGCGTAACCGACCCAGCCGGGCGTGTGCACGTTCATGACGTGGGACAGATCGACGATTTTCATGATTCATTCCCGAGCAATGAAAGATACAATTTTATAGCATATCATGCAGCGCCGAATTGAGTCCCAAGCCGAGCAAACCGGCCCTCAATCGCGGATTGAACGACGTTTTCTCCACCGTACGCCAAAATGCCGCGCCATAAGGGCGTATCCGCAAACCTTTTCTTTGCCGAACGGGTCGGGCATTCTGGGGCCAGCACCAGACATGGGATTCGAGCGGGGAGACTTGAGAGGATGACACGCGCGATGGCGTGCCGGCGCCCAGTGAGCGAGCGAGGCCATACGCCCGACTCGATACGCTGACACGCCGCCATGCTGCCTCCTGTCTTCGGAGTCCTGTTCGACGGCATTGCCTACGGCATGCTGCTGTTTGTGCTGTCCGTCGGACTATCGGTGACGCTCGGATTGATGAATTTCGTCAATCTTGCGCACTGCGCCTTTGCCATGGCCGGGGGCTACGTCACCGTACTCTTGGTAAATCGGCTAGGGTGGTCCTTCTTTGCGACGCTCCCGCTCGCCTTCATCGTTCCCGCGCTTTTAAGCATCGCATTCGAGCGCGTGTTTTATCGCCGACTCTACGGCAAGAGCGATCTCGACCAGGTGCTGCTCACCATCGGAATCGCGTTCATCTCCGTAGCGGCGGCCGCTTGGTTTTTCGGCACCACGCAACAGCCCATCCGCACGCCGGACTTCCTGCGCGGCTCCTTGCAGGTGCTCGGGCTCGATATTGCTCCCTATCGCCTTTTCCTGATCGCGGTCGGCGCTGCCGTCACGCTCGCGCTCATGGGCGGACTCGAGTTCACCCGCTTCGGCGCGCAGGTACGCGCGGCGGTCGACAACCAGCGCATGGCCAGCGGGCTCGGTATCAACGTTGAGCGCACCTTTGCCATTACTTTCGCGGTCGGCAGCGGTCTTGCCGGCCTCGGCGGCGCATTGGCGATTCAAATCGTCGGCCTCGATCCGAATTTCGCTTTCACCTACCTTATTTACGTGCTGATCGTCGTGGCGGTTGGCGGACTGGGCTCCATCGGCGGTTCGCTCGCCGCTGCCATTCTGATCGGCGTCAGCGATATCGCCGGCAAGTACTACATACCGCAACTCGGCGCGTTCCTGATCTATCTGGTCATGCTTGTTATCCTGATGTGGCGGCCTGCCGGCCTGTTCGGGAGACGATGACGATGAGCGCCGCCTCGCCGTCCACCGAAGGGCCGGTTCGATATCTCCGCGCCCAGACCCGCTGGCATCCGGCCGAAACGCTGTTCTGGATTGCCACTCTGCTGCCATTCTATTTCCTGCCGGATTATCTGCAGCTTGCGAGCCGAATCGCCATCACGGCTTTGTTCGCACTGTCGCTCGACCTCATCCTCGGCTATGCCGGAATCGTCTCACTCGGTCACGCGGCGTTCTTCGGCACGGCCGCGTATGCCGCGGGCATTTTCTCAAAGTTCGTATCAGGCGATCCCTTGTTTGGCCTCGTGGTCAGCACCGCGGCTGCAGCAGCCGTCGGCTATGCATCCAGCTTCGTGATCGCTCGATTTCGGCACCTGACGCTCATCATGATCACGCTGGGGCTAGGATTGCTGCTGGAGCAAGCCGCCAACAGCGCAAGTTGGCTGACGGGCGGCAGCGATGGCCTGCAAGGCATCAATATCGGGCCTCTCCTTGGAACGTTCGAGTTCGATCTCTGGGGCTACACGGCCTACAGCTATTCACTGATTATCCTGTTCCTTGTGTTTCTCGGTGCCAGGCGATTGATCCATTCGCCGTTCGGGCTGGCGCTCCGTGGCATCCGTGAAAATGCGTTGCGCATGCCCGCGCTGGGCGCACCGACTCGCGCTCACATCCGGGCGATTTACACGCTCGCCGCCGCAATCGCCGGCATCGCCGGCGCGCTATTGGCCCAGACCACCCAAACAGTCGCGCTCGACTCGCTCAGCTTCGAGCGTTCGGCCGAAGTGTTGATCATGGTCGTGCTCGGCGGTACCGGGCGTCTGTACGGCGGCTTGGTGGGCGCGGCCGTGTTCATGATCGCACGCGACCAATTCTCCGGAATTGCCCCGCAATATTGGTATTTCTGGATCGGCCTGCTCCTGGTGATCGTGGTCATGCTCTTGCCCAACGGCATTCTCGGCGGGCTATCGGCGGCAATGGACTGGTGGAGGAAACGGTGAGCGCGTCAGCCCTCTCCACCCGCGGCCTCTCGAGGAGTTTCGGCTCGCTGGTAGTCGCGCGCGACATCGCCATCGATCTGCCGATGGGCGGCCGTTATGCGCTCATCGGGCCGAACGGCGCCGGCAAGACGACGCTGATCAATCTGATCACCGGAATGTTGAAACCGAACAGCGGGCAAATCGCGCTCGCGGGCGAGGACATCACCGCTCTTGAACCGCAGGAGCGTGTGCGCAAGGGGCTCGCGCGAACCTTCCAGATCAACACATTATTTCCGGGTCTCAATGCTCTCGAAGCCGTGACACTGGCGATCGCCGAAAGGCGCGGCATTGCCGGTCAGTTCTGGCGCAACATCGCGGAGCACCGCGAATCGATCGAAGAGGCTTACGAGATACTGCGCAGGCTCCGGCTTGCCGATGTATGCTATCAGCCGACACGGGAGTTGCCTTACGGTCGCCAGCGCCTGCTGGAGATTGCGCTTGCGCTGGCGACCAAGCCGAAGGTGTTGCTGCTCGACGAGCCCGCGGCCGGCGTGCCGCAGGAGGAGAGCGGAGATATTTTCGAGGTTGTGGCCGGGCTTTCAGACAAGCTGACCCTCCTATTCATCGAGCACGACATGCATGTCGTCTTCCGTTTCGCCAGCCACATTATCGTCCTGGTGGGCGGCGCAATCTATACCGAGGGTTCGCCGGCCGAGATCGCCGCCGACGCGGGCGTTCGCGAAGTCTACCTGGGCAAGCGGACACATGGCTGAACCGCTCCTCGCATTGCGAAACCTCACTGCGGGCTACGGCAATGCCGTCGTGCTGCATGACGTCTCATTGGAATTGCCGGAAAACGGCAGCCTTGCACTGCTTGGCCGCAACGGCGTAGGCAAATCGACATTATTGATGACCATCATGGGCTACACACAGACGCATGGTGGCCAGTTGAGTTGGCGCGGGCAAAACATCTCGCGCTTGCCGCCACACGCCCGCGCTACACGCGGAATCGGCTGGGTTGCGCAAGAGCGTGAAATCTTCCCTTCGCTTTCAGTGGAAGAAAACCTCACCGTTGCCGCCCGGGCGGGCGCCTGGACACTCGCTGACATTTTCGAGTTGTTTCCCAGGTTGAGCGAACGGCGGCGCAACATGGGCAATCAACTCTCCGGCGGGGAGCAGCAAATGCTCGCCATAGCCCGCGCTTTGATGACCAATCCCTCTCTAATGCTGCTCGACGAGCCGTTCGAGGGGCTGGCGCCGGTAATCATCGACGAATTGATCGTTGCCATAAAGGCGATGCTTTCGGATCGACGGCTCGCCATTATTCTGGTCGAACAGCACACCGACGTCGCGCTTGAGCTGACCACCGAGGCAGTCATTCTCGAACGTGGCGCGGTCGCGCACCGCGCGTCCTCGCTCGACTTGCAGAACGATCTTCCCACATTGGACCGCCTGGTCGGCTTGCGCGTCGCAGCAGAGACGTGACATTCTAGTTGCGAACGAAGCGGTACCGCGCGCACAGCGCGCTCCCTCTCTTCCGACGAAGCTCGCGTAGCGAGCGGAGGCGGGCCGTTGGGGAGAGGGTTGGGTGGGGGGTCAGGACTTTCGACAGGCCGCAACCCCTCACCCGGATCGCTTCGCGATCCGACCTCTCCCTATGGGAGAGGTGAAACGAGCGTGCGGCGAATCTTTGCAGACTATCGCCAGCATTTCTAAGCAGAGGTACGCCATGACCGAGCCAATGATCCCCCGCGAGCGGTGCGACTATTCGGCGATCGTCGATCGCGAGCCGCTCAAGCTGCCCGGCAACGCCCGCATCGTGTTCTGGACCATCGTCAATTACGAGGTCTGGGACATTGGCAAGCCCATGGCGCGGCAGTTGCTGCCGGCCCCGACAGGCGTGCCGCTGATGCCGGACGTGGTGCACTGGGCCTTTCACGAATATGGCATGAGGGTCGGATGCTGGCGCTTCTTCGATCTCTTCAAGCGGCTTGGGGTCCGCCCGACGCTCTCGGCCAATGCGCGGATTTGCGAGGATTATCCGCGCGTCGCCGGCCAGGCGCGCGACGACGGCTGGGAGTTCATGGGTCACGCCTATGAACAGGGCCCGATCCACAAAGAGCCGGACCAGAAGGCAATGATCGAGCGTAGCTTGGAGGTCGTCGCCAAGTTCACCGGGAAGCGACCGGTCGGCTGGCTTGGTCCCGGTTTAACGCAGACGCTGGAAACGCCGGACCTGCTCACCGCCACAGGCGTCAAATACATCGGCGATTGGGTTTATGATGACGAGCCAACCGTGATCCGCACCACCAACGGGCCACTGGTCACGTTGCCCTATACTATCGAGCTCAACGATATCCCGATGATGCTGGTCCAGCATCACGAGAGCGACTACCTGCTCAAGCGCACCATCGACCAGTTCGACCGCCTTTACGCGGAGAGCAAGGACCGCGCGAAATTCGTCGCCCTCGCAATCCATCCCTACATTAGCGGTCAGCCGCATCGCATCAAGTACCTCGAGGCGATCTACGATTACGTCAACGGGCACCCCGGCGTGCTGCATTGGAACGGCGAACAGATTCTGGAATGGTATAAAGGCGTGGCAAAGATTTGAACTCGTAGGGCCGGGTTAGGCGAAGCCGTGACCCGCCGCTTCTATTCCGGAACGGCGGATTACGCCTCCGCTAATCCGCCTACGCTATCTGCAACAAGGAAGCATCGGCAATGAATTTCCCTAAGCCGCCTGTCGGCATGCTGCCGAACGACCGCCTCGCTTATTCGCCCATACTGAGTCGCGCGCCGCTGAAGCTGCCGAACGGCGCGCGCATGGCGGTATGGACCATCACCAATGTCGAGGAATGGGACCCGACGCAGACGATGCCGCGCACGGTGCTTACTCCGCCGGCGGGCGGTTCACCGATGCCGGACATCCCGAACTGGTGCTGGCACGAATACGGCAACCGCGTCGGCTTTTGGCGACTCCTCCAGGTCTACGACGACTTCAAAATTCCCGGCGTGATGAATATCAACGGGACGGCCGCTGAGGCCTATCCAGAACTGATGAAAGCATGCGTCGAGCGTGGTTGGGAATTCCTCGGCCACGGCTACACGCAACGCAATATGCAGAAGGTGGAGAACGAGCGCGCCGATATCCGCAAATGTGTCGAGGTACTCTCGAAGGTGGCGGGTAAGCGTCCGCGCGGTTGGCTCGGACCGGGTCTGACCGAAACCTGGGAGACCGCCGATATCCTCGCCGAGGAAGGATACGATTATGTCGGCGATTGGGTGCTGGATGACCAGCCGGTCTGGCTGAAGACGCGCGGCAAGCCGATCCTCGGCATTCCCTATACCCAGGAATGCAACGACGTTGCCATGATGCTGATCCAGCACCACAAGGCTTCGGAATTCTATGAGCGGGCGATGGACCAATTCGAGCAGATTTACGCCGACGCTAAGGATTCGGCGCGGGTCATGGCTATCTCCGTGCATCCCTACATCATGGGCGCGCCGCACCGGACCAAATACTTCCGCAAGATATTCGAGAAAATCCGCGACAAGAAAGACGTGCTGTTCTGGACCGGCTCGCAGATCGCGGACTGGTACATGAAAGCCGGCCCGAAAGCGCCGTAAAATTCTGCTCGTCATGCCCGCGCTTGCCCGCCTTCGCGCTAACGCGCTTCGGCGCGCCAAGCCCGCCGTAGCTCGCGCAGCGAGCGGAGGCGGGTCGCGGGCATCCACGCCTGAAGGCAGCCGCAATAAAGACGTGGATGGCCGGGACGAGCCCGGCCATGACGACGTGATGAGTCAACGATTTCATGCTTGGTGTAGGCACCGCGATAAGGAGAGCAGATGCAGCCCAGCTATCGCTTGGTGAGCTACTCGCAGCACGGAGGCAAGCCGAGAGCGGGTGTCCTCATCGGTGAGCGCATCTACGCACCCGCTGACCTGCTTGGGGCTGCCGACGGCATCGAAGCGTCTTCGGTGCTCGGGCTGCTGCGTGCCTGGGACGAGGTGCACCCACGCCTCAACCGCGCGGCCAAGCTCGCACCGGCGGCCGAAGGCATCCGGCGCGCCGAGGCGAAGCTGATGGCGCCGATCCTCTACCCAGGCGCGCTCTATTGCGCCGGCGCCAATTACTGGGACCATCTCGCGGAGATGGCGGATATCGCCGAGCGCACAACCGGCAAACGGCCGCCGATGGTCAAGAACCCCGAGCCATGGTTCTTCATGAAAGCTTGCGCCGGCGCGATCATCGGCCCCGATGCGCCGGCACGGTTACCAAGCTTCTCCGAGCAAATCGACTGGGAAGCCGAGCTCGGTGTAGTGATCGGGCGAGCGACACGTAACATCCCCGAGGCGCAGGCTCTCGACGCCGTCGCGGGCTATTTGATTGTGAATGATCTCTCGGCGCGCGATTTGATGAAACGCGAGAACACGCCCTTCATCTATGATTGGCTAGGGCAGAAATGTTTCGACGACGCTGCGCCGATGGGACCATGGTTCACGCCGGCGGCCTATATCGCCGATCCTAATGACCTGTCGATCAAACTCTGGGTGAACGGCGAGCTCAAACAGGATTCCAACACGAGCCGCATGGTGCACAGCATCGCCGAGCAGATCGCTTACCTGAGCCGCCACATCACCTTGCAGCCAGGCGACGTGATCGCCACCGGCACACCCGCCGGCGTCGGCATGCCGCGCGGCACTTTTCTCAAACCCGGCGACGAGGTGCGCATCGAGATCGCCGGCTGCGGGACACTGATCAATAAAATCGTGGCGGGATAGCGAGACGGCTTCCTCTTCTCTCCCCTTGAAAGGGGAGGGTTAGGAAGGGGTCTCTTAAACGGCAGTCAAACTCGAAGTGACCCCCACCCGACCGTCGCCGCTCTGCGACGACGGTCGACCTCCCCCTTTCAGGGGGAGGTAAAATGCCTTCGCTACTTCATCATTTCTTCCGGGGGGCCCGGGCCCCACAAGTTGGAAGCCGCAGGATCCTTCGGCCATACTTTCGGGCACTGCGGATTGTCGCGGTGCCAGGGGCGCGGTTCGAAGTAACCGAGCGCCTCATCTTTCATCAGGTCAAGCTCGGCAAATAATTCGGTGATTAGGCCATTCGGGCTGCGGTGATAGGCGAAAAGATTGTGACCGATGCCGTGGCGGCCCGGTCCCCACAACAACGGATAGCCGTTGATCGAAAGATAGTCGCAGGCCGTCTGCAGATGGCCCCAGTCGCGCACCTCGAAGGCGGTGTGAAAGTGGCGGTTGGAGCCGGTGCCCATCAGATTGATGGTATGGTGATCGGGCCCGCAGCGGAGGAAAACAAAGAAATCCGCCATCCAATCGGAGACACGGAAGCCGAGAACATCGGTATAGAATTTGCTGACCTTCTGCACGTCCTCGCAATGGAAGGCGACATGGCCGAGCTTGTGCGGCACAACGCCTTTCGTTGCGAACTTCTGGTGGCTGAACTCGCCCCGTTTGAACACCTCGATGACCGTACCTTTCGGATCTTCGAACGAGAGCATCTCGGCGATCGACGGCTCCGGGTCTGTCTTGCGCGCCACCTTGATGCCGTGCGCGGCGGTCTGCTTCTCGAACGCATCGAGGTCTTCGTCGGGAGCAATCTGAAACCCGATGCGGGTGCACTCCGCCTTGCCGCCTTTGCGCAACACCACCGAATGGTGATCGACGGTGTTAGTGAGATAGACTGTGTCCTTTTCCTTGGCGGCCAAGGTGAGGCCGAGGATGTCCGTATAGTATTCGGTCTGCCGGTCGAGGTCCGGCGTGTCGTAGCCGGCGTGCGCGATTTTGTGGACTCGGATCATCTTTTTCTCCTCCGCGTCTCGCGTTTGTTGGTGGCCTTTTTCTTCGCCCCCTTGGCTTTGCCTCTCTTGACCGCTTTGCGCGCGGCCACCTTTTTTGGCCTCGCTTTTGAGGTCTTATGGCGCGGCATGCTGCCGAGCACGTCGACCATAACCGCGAGATCCTGCTTTCCCAGGCCCATTTCGATGCAGCGCTCGTAGAGTTCGATGGCGCGATCGAGCAAAGGCGTTGCGACACCGACGCGCTCGGCGAAGTCGCCGATCAGCTCAAAATAATGCGAAAGCAGAACGGCGTCGCCCTGCACGGGAAAAAAGCGGCGCTGCGCCATCCAGGGAGCACGGATGCCGAACTGGGTCGATCCGCCGCTGCCGCCGGCCACCGCCTTAATCATCAGGTCCGGATCGACGCCGGCCTTGAGCCCCAGCGCCATCGCTTCCGCCGTGGCGGCGATATGGATGGTGACGAGGTGATTGTTGATGACTTTCACTTTGCTGGCGGCGCCGAAGAGGCCGAAATAGAGACACGTATCGGTGATGCCATGCATGACCGGTTCGATTTTGCGTGCGGCCTCCGCATCGCCGGAGAGATAAATCACGGCTTTGCGCGCGGTTACCATGCCGGGGGTACCGCTGACCTCGCCGTCGAGGAATTCGGCGCCTTTTTCCCCCAAGGGAGCGATCTGGCGCTCTTTATCGGGGATGAGGTGCGAACCGATCTCCGCCACGATTTGCCCAGGCCGCGCCGAATGCTTCAACCCGTGCGGCCCTTGCACGACCTCGTCGAGCGCCGCCGCCGAGGGCAAGCAGGTGAGTACGATGTCGGCTTCTTCGCCGACGGCAGCAGGCGAAGCCGCGGACACGCCGCCGGCGCGCTCGAAATCATCCATCGCGCTACGGCGATAACCGAGCACACGGTATCCGCTCTTGATCAAGTTTTCCGCGATCGGCAGGCCGATCTTTCCGATGCCGATCAGGCCGATTGTTTCCACCGCTTCCTCCTGCCGCTCGTTCGTCGGGCCGGCTGTCCGCGCGCGGCAAGTCTAATTGAAATTGGCGGCTTTTCACAAACGGGACAGCGCTCAGCGCTTCACACCAAGCCCCTGCATGAAGCGGGCGCGGATTTGCGCCGGATCGCGGTCCGTGGTCGCAACGCCTGGCTTGCCGTCGATCCGGGCGGCGATCAGCGTCGGGCCACCCTCGGCAAGCGCGACAGCAAAGAGGCGCTCGAACTCTTCCTCGTCGGCCGCCCAGGCGCTCTTGGCGATGCCGGAGGCGCGGGCGATGGCGACAAGATCGGCGGTCGAAGCGCTGGCGGTCGGCTGGCTGCCGGTGATCTGATAGAGCCCATTGTCCCAAATGACGATCGTGAGGTTCTTCGGCGCCTGGGCCGCCACCGTCGCCAATGAGCCGAGTTGCATCAGCAACGAGCCGTCGCCTTCAAGTGCCACCACATGACGCTGCGGCTGAGCGATGGCGGTGCCGAGCGCAATCGGGATCGCCAGCCCCATGCTGCCGAGCATATAAAAATTCAGCGGACGTTGGCCGCTCGCCCACAGATCGAAATTGGTGTTGCCGATGCCGGCGACAACGGCTTCATCGTCAACGAGTTGCGCCACGAGGCGCTTCGTCAACTCATAACGGTTCATCACCTTCACATTGTGAGCGCCGATAGTACCAGTCTTCATGGCCGCGTTCATGCTGCGAATACTTTCCCGCCGGTGAGTAGCGGCGAAAGAATGAACACGACCGGCGCTTGCGTCATCACCGCCTGCTTGATGGAGCGGTCGACAATGAAGGCAAGCTCATCCTGACGAGTGATGGTGTGATGCTCGACGCCGAGCGATTGCAGCACCGGCCGCATCGTGCGGCAAACCATCGCCTGGCCGAGATTGAATTCGCCCAAGGTGCCGCGCTCCGAGACGAAGATCAACGCTGGGATTTGGCTTGGCAGTACCAGTGACGCAAGCGCGTTGGGAATAGTGGCGAAGCCGGAGGTCTGCATCAGCACGGCGCCGCGCAGACCGCCCATCCAGGCGCCGGTGATGATCCCGAGCGCCTCTTCCTCGCGGGTGGCGGCGAAGGTCGTGAAAAACGCGTCTGCGTGTAGCGCCTTGATCAACGGCGTCAGTACGCGGTCAGGCACGTAGACGGCGAGCTTGACGTCGTTGGCCTTGAGCGCCGCCAGCACAGTCTGGTGCCAAGCTGCCGCCGTGGGAGCGATTTCATTCATAAAATTCTCAACAGCTTTGCGGTCCCCAACAAGGCAGGAAACGGCCGCACGATCACATAGGTCGGCACCGCGATCAGATAATCGCGAAAGCGCCCCTTCGCCTCGAAGCGCGTGCGGAATTGCGATTCCGCAAAGCGCGCGCCGAGGCGCGGCACGATTCCGCCGGCAATATAGACGCCGCCGCGCGCGCCCAGCGTGAGCGCGAGATTGCCCGCGACGGTGCCAAGCATAGCGCAAAACATCTGCGTCGCTTCGCGTGCCCGCGGATGATCTTCGCCGGTGTGCGGATCTGTGATCTGCGCCGGGGAGAACTGTTCCTGTGGCTCGCCGGACAACTCGCACAATGCGGCATACAAGTTGAGCAGGCCGGGGCCGGAGAGCACGCGCTCGGCAGAAACGTGATCGAAGCGTCGACGCAAGAGATTGAGCACAGCCGCTTCACGGTCATCGGCGGCAGCCATTGTCACGTGCCCGCCTTCGCCTCGAACGGGTATGATTGCGCCGCCATTCTCCGGGAGAATGGCGCTGACCCCGAGCCCGGAGCCCGGGCCGATGACCCCGGTCGGGGCGCCGGGCACGGGAGCGCCGGCACCGATCTGCTGCCGATCGCCGTCCACGAGGTAGGGCAGCGCCAGCGCGTTGGCAACGAAATCGTTGACCACATGTAGTCTTTCGAAACCCAGCCGCCGGCGCAGTTCGTCGACGGAAAATGTCCACGGGAAATTCGTTAGCGTGATCTCGTCACCGGTAACCGGAGCGGCGATCGCCAGCACGGCTCGGCTCGGCCGCGCGACCGCTTCGATGGCAAGATAAGCCTCGATAATGTCGCCCAGATTCGGTAACTCGTCAGTGGCGAAGACACGCACGCGTGTGATTGCACCATCTGGCTCGACTAGCGCGAGCCGCGTGTTGGTGGCGCCGATATCGGCGACAAGACCCACTCCCTGCCCGCTCATGGCGCCGCCTAGTCCGGCTCAACCGCGCCGAGCAACATGCCGATGCGGCCGTCACCCCACATCGGCAACAGGATGCGCGTATAAGAGGGCTGATCGTCATGCCGATAGAAGGTTGGCGCCCGCGCCTCGACCGTGGCGCTGCATTGCGCTTGCAGATCGTCGAGCCGGCCCGGCAGCGGCATTTCATCGATAAATTTGCCGCGCAAGGCATCGGCATCGCCGGCCTCTTTGCCGATAGTGTTGATGCGAAAACGGTTGGGATCGGTGAAAGCATCGATCAGCAGGAGGCGATCGGCCGGCAATTCGGAGAGCTTCACGTCATCCCAAAAGGGCATGCTGTTGCCCGCACGCTTGAGCCCCTGCCAATAGGACATCACTTTCTGCAAGGTCGGGCTGAGCGTGTCCGGCAGAGAGAAAAGCTTGTCCGTTGCCATTGTATCACCATCCCGTCAATGCCGCGGCCGACCCTGAAGCGGCAGTCGTCGGCAGTGTTTCCGCAGTGCATCATCAATGGCGAGGATCGCCAGCAGCGTCAACAAAGGGCGGCTCGCAATGGCCGGTGAGTTGCTCCCGGACTAAGAAGCCGTTCTCACTGCATTAGCCCCCGATTGACTCTTCTTGATGTCCGTCCATAATAAGAACAAATAGAGAACCTACACGTTGCACCCTCAACAATGTCACCCGCGGCAAGCACCCTTGCCGCGCTACGCGGAAAGCTTGCCTCTATGGAGGCGGCGCAACTCCCCCGTGCGCGGCCCCTGGACGAAAATCCCCTGCACTGCTGCGGCAGTCAGGGTCTGATTCCGGCTGCCCTGCATGAAGTGGCGGCTGCGCGGGAGAGCGAGATAGCGGCGGCGACTGGCTTTATGCTGCCACTGGTCGCTTGGGCGGCGGAAAGACGAGCAGTGGTGTGGATCGCCGAGGATATGGCGATTGCCGAGAACGGCGCCCCTTACGGCCCTGGTCTCGATTGTTTCGGGCTCATCCCCGAACAGCTCACACGCATTGCCGTGGCGCATGAGCGCGACGTGTTCTGGGCGATGGAAGAGGCCCTACGCTGCCGTGCAGTCGGCGCCGTTATCGGCGAATTACGAGGCACCCACGGGACTGGTTTGATCGCCAGCCGGCGGCTCTCGCTCGCCGCCGGCCACGGAGGCGCCACGGCCTTCCTATTGCGCACGTCTCCGACGACCGAGCCGCTCGCCGCCACCACTCGCTGGATAATCGGTACCGCGCCCTCCGCGCTCCAGCCGCATGGGCTCGGATCGCCGCGTTTTGCGGCGCAACTCACGCGGAACCGGCGGGGCAACATCGGATCATGGATTTTGGAGTGGAGCAGTGCCCGTCAGCGTTTCGACCTCGCAGCAGCGGATTGTCAGCCTATGGCTGACGCGGATGACAACCGACCGCATCGCGCGGCAACAAGCGCCTGAACCGCGGCCGCTGGCCGTTACAGGCAAACGCGGCAACATCGACGCGGTCATCGCTCTCAATGCCGCCGCCGAACGCAAAGGACTGCGGCGGCAGCTCAGCCTGGCGCAGGCGCGCGCCATGTGTCCCGGCCTCGTCGTAATCGAAGAAGATCCGGCCGCAGACGCGCGACTGCTCGAAAATGTCGTCGACTGGTGCCAGCGCTATACACCGCTAGTGGCTCGCGATGCGCCGGACGGCATATTGCTTGATATCACCGGCTGCGCCCACCTGTTCGGCGGTGAAGCGGCACTGATCGAGGACCTTGCTAATCGCCTTTGCAATTTCGGCTTTTCCGTCCGCACCGGCATCGCCGGCACCATCGGCGCCGCTTGGGCCATGGCGCGCTATGCCGAAACCCCTTGTGCCGTGCCCGGCTGTGAACGCGAACGATTGCTGCCGCTTCCGCTTTCCGCCTTGCGGATCGACGAAGAGACGGCGGCGGCGCTGCGCCGCGTTGGCTTCAAGTGTATCGGCGATATTATCGATTTGCCACGTGCGCCTCTTGCCGCCCGTTTCGGCAGCGGCCTGTTGCGCCAACTCGATCGCGCGCTCGGACACGAACACGAACCGTTGATGCCGCGGTTGCCGGTGGCACCTTATATCGTCGAGCAGCCTTTCGCCGAACCGATCGCCCGCGTCGAGGATATTCTCCAAGTAACCGAACAGCTGGCGCAGCGACTGTCGCTGATGCTGGAGCGGCGCGGCGAAGGACTTCGGCGCATCGAACTCACACTATTCCGCACCGACGGTAAGGTCAGCCGCATCGAGACCGGCACCTCGCGGCCGATCCGCGCCGCAAGCGACGTGCGTGCACTCTTCGCCGAGTGCCTCGCCGCCCTCGCCGATCCGCTCGATCCGGGATTCGGGTTCGATCTGGCGCGGCTTAGTGTCATGGTGGCCGAGCCCTGCCCGCCGCAACAAGTGGCGCTCGATGCCGATGCCAATGATGCCGATCTCGACCGGCTGATCGACCGACTCAGCGCGCGATTGGGCGCGCGACGCGCTACGCAACTGCTGGCGCAGGACAGCCATATCCCCGAACTCGTCGGAATAAACCTACCGGCACAAACTTTGAGCGCCGATACCGACCGCGGTTGGACCGCGTTCCGGCGCTTTCATGCAATGACGGAATTGAGCCCGCGTCCGCTGCGGCTGCTCGCCAAACCCGAGCCGATCGAAACCATCGCGAGTGTGCCCGACGGCCCGCCGCTGCGTTTTCGCTGGCGGCGCGCGCTGCACGAAGTGATCGCCGCAGAAGGCCCCGAGCGCATCGAAGGCGCCTGGTGGAGCGACGACGGCCGCAAATCAAAAGAGAATTTGGCGCGCGACTATTTCCGCGTCGAGGACAAGAACGGCCGTCGTTTCTGGGTTTACCGCGCCGGGCTTTACCGCGACACGGCGGCGGGCGCACCGCCGCCGGCCTGGTTTCTGCACGGGATGTTTGCGTGACTGGTTACCTCGAATTCGCCGTCGCCTCGAACTTCTCTTTCCTGCGCGGCGCGTCGCATCCGGAAGAACTGATAGAACAGGCGGCTCATGTGGGGCTCGCCGGCATCGGACTCACCGACCGCAATTCGGTCGCCGGCGTGGTGCGCGCGCATCTCGTCAAACGCGAGAAGAACCTAGCGTTGCGCTATCACCCGGGGGCGCGGCTCGTCTTCGCCGACGGCACGCCTGACATCCTCGCTTATCCGCGCGATCGCGCCGCTTGGGGCCGGCTCACCCGCCTGCTCACGCGCGGCAACCTGCGCGCCGAGAAAGGCGACTGCCTGCTTTATCGCGACGATTTGCTCGAGCATGAAGGGCTGGAGCTGGTGGTGATGGACAGTTCAAGTGCCGCAGCCAATCCGCTGTCATTCCGGGGCGCAGGCGAAGCCTGCGAACCCGGAATCCATAACCACGGCAGGGAGTATGGATTCCGGGTTCGCGGCCTGACGGCCACGCCCCGGAATGATATCGCGGAACTGCGTGCCGCCGCGCCCGGCCGCGTGCGGCTCGCCGCGTCGATGCTCTATCGCGGCAATGACCGCGCGCGGCTCGCCCGCCGCGCCGCGCTGGCGCACGAAGCCCGCGTGCCGCTGATCGCGGTTAATGACGTGCACTACCACCACCCCGACCGGCGTCCGCTCGCCGACGTGCTCACCTGCATTCGCGAAAAAGTGACGATCGACCGCGCCGGACGCAAGCTCGCGGTCAATGCCGAACGCTATCTGAAGCCGCCGGAAGAAATGCTGCGGCTGTTCCGTGATGCGCCGGAGGCGATCGAGGAAACGCTGGCGCTGTCGGAGACACTGTCGTTCTCGCTTGATGAGTTGAGCTACGAATATCCCGACGAGCAGGTGAAAGGCTTCGCCTCGCCGCAAGAGGCGCTTAAGCATCTGACCTGGGAAGGCGCGGCGCGGCGGTACCCGCATGGTATTCCTGATACCGTGCGCACCAGTCTCGACCACGAGTTGGCGCTGATCGCGGAATTAAAATACGCCCCCTATTTCCTCACCGTGTACGACATCGTGCGCTATGCGCGCACGCAGAATATCCTTTGCCAAGGCCGCGGCTCGGCGGCCAATTCGGCCGTCTGCTTCTGCCTCGGGATTACCGCGGTCGACCCCAAGTGCGGCAGCCTATTGTTCGAGCGTTTCATCTCACCCGAACGCGGCGAGCCGCCCGACATCGATGTCGATTTCGAGCACGAGCGGCGCGAGGAGGTGATCCAATACATCTACGAGAAATACGGCCGCGAGCGGGCCGGCATCGCCGCTACCGTGATCTGCTATCGCGGCCGCTCGGCGATCCGCGAGGTCGGAAAGGCGCTCGGCCTGAGCGAGGATACCATCGGCGCGCTGACCTCCTCGATCTGGGGGGGCGGCGGCGACGGCGGGGTATCGCGGGAGGCGATCGCGCGCACGGGGCTCGACGTCGAGAGCCCGCGCATGCGGCAGATCGCGGCGCTCGCCAAGGAGATCAACGGCTTCCCGCGTCATCTTTCGCAACATGTCGGCGGCTTCGTCATCACCCGCAGCCGGCTCGACGAGGTGGTGCCGATCGCCAATGCGACGATGGACGATCGCACTTTCGTCGAATGGGACAAGGACGACCTCGACGCGCTCAACATTTTGAAGGTCGACGTGCTCGGCCTCGGCATGCTGACCTGCATCCGCAGGGCGCTAGAGTTGGTAGGAAAGCATTATCCAGGTGCATTGCCACATCCGCTTGCGTCCCCTTCTTCACCTCCCCCCTTGAGGGGGAGGTCGCCCGCCGAAGCTTGCTTTGCAAGCGAAGGCGGGCGGGAGGGGGGTAAGCAACAAACGTCACCACAAATTTTCACCCCCCTCCCCAACCCTCCCCCTCAAGCGGGGAGGGAGCATGCTGCGATAAACGGAGAAGGAAGCGTACAATCATATCGCGACCTCGCTTCCATCCCCTCGGAAGAAGAGGCCGTCTACCGCATGCTCGGTCGCGCCGACTCGCTCGGCGTGTTCCAGGTGGAAAGCCGCGCGCAGATGAGCATGCTGCCGCGGCTGAAGCCGGAAACCTTCTACGATCTCGTCATCGAAGTCGCGATCGTGCGGCCGGGTCCGATCCAGGGCGACATGGTGCATCCTTATCTGCGCCGGCGGCAGGGACTGGAGCCGGTGAACTATCCCTCCGAAGAATTAAAGGCGGTGCTGCACAAGACGCTCGGCGTGCCGCTGTTCCAGGAGCAGGCGATGAAGATCGCCATCATCGCCGGCGGCTTCACGCCGGCGGAAGCCGACAAGCTGCGCCGCGCCATGGCCACCTTCAAGCGCACCGGCACGATCGGCACGTTTCACGACAAGATGATCAAGGGCATGGTGGCGAAGGGCTATCCGCGCGAGTTTGCCGAACGCTGCTTCGGACAAATCGAAGGCTTCGGCGAATACGGATTCCCGGAAAGCCACGCGGCGAGCTTCGCGCTTCTGGTCTATGCCTCGGCCTGGCTCAAGTGCCGCTATCCGGATGCTTTCGCCGCGGCGCTGCTCAACGCACAGCCCATGGGCTTCTACGCGCCGGCGCAGATCGTGCGCGACGCGCGCGAGCATGGTGTTGAGGTGCGGCCTCCCGACATCAATGCCTCCGATTATGACGCAACGCTGGAGCCTGGACCGGCATTGGAGCGGCTGCACCCGATGCACCATGAGATGGCAGGCGACATCCGCGCGACCCACGCCATCCGCCTCGGCCTGCGCGAGATCAAAGGATTGAGCGAAGAGGACGCGAAGCTGATCGTGGAGCGGCGGCATAGTTCTCTTACCTCCCCCTACGCTTCTCCTTCACTTCCCCCGCTTGCGGGGGAGGTCGACGCGCGAAGCGCGGCGGGAGGGGGCTTTTCTGCAAGCTATAAGCAAGCCAATACCCCCTCCCTAACCCTCCCCCGCAAGCGGGGGAGGGAAAAGGTAGAGCAAGGGGGGAGGGAGCCCGCCGTGCCTGGAGAAAAGCAGAGCCCCTACGACTCCGTGCGCGACCTTTGGCTGCGCACCGGGCTTGCATCACACGTCATCGAGCGATTGGCCGACGCCGATGCCTTCGGATCGCTGGGCCTGTCACGCCGCGATGCGCTATGGGCGGTGAAGGCGCTCGGCCGTACTGGCGACCACGAAGACCTGCCGCTATTCCGCGTCGCCACGACCAATCGGCAAGAGCCCGACGTCGCACTTCGGCCGATGCCGCTCGGCGAGCAGGTGGTCAATGACTATCGATTCCTCAAGTTATCACTACGCGCGCACCCGTCGAGCTTTCTGCGCGCCGATCTCACCCGGCGCAGGATCATCAAAAACGAAGCACTGCGGCAGACGCGCAATGGCGCACGCGTTTCGATCTCCGGCCTGATCACCGTGCGGCAACGACCGGGTACCGCCAAAGGCGTGATCTTCATGACCATCGAGGACGAGACCGGGGTCGCCAACGTCATCGTCTGGCCGAAGATATTCGAGCGCTTCCGCGCGGTCGTGCTGGGATCGCGCTATGTCGCGGTGAGCGGCCCCATGCAGGCGGAAAGCGGTGTCATCCACGTCGTCGCCGAACACATCGGCGACCTTACGCCGATGTTGGCGCGGCTGGCCGATGGCGGCACTGCCGACGACCTCGATGTACAGGCCCGCGCCACACGCCATGTAGTCGCGAAGAAGAGATGGACGGCGTGAGATAACTGTCATGCGCGGGCTCGACCCGCTCATCCATGATGAGTGCCGCTCAGAAAGACCTTACGTCCGTCTTCATTTGCGGCACGACCTTATGGATTGCCGGGTCACGTCCGGCAATGACGGGCAGAGTCAACGTTATGAACCAACATCAGTTTTCCTTCGGAAACACCGCGATCATATCGAGTTCGACGCGGGCACCGGGGGTCGAAAGCTGGTTCACGCACACCGTCGTGCTGGCCGGCGTCCAATCACCGAAGTACTCCGCCAGCACTGCAACCATGCCGTCCATATCCCGCATATCGGTGAGATATTTCGTAACCTTGACCACATCGGTCCAGACCAGCCCTTCGTGATCCAGAATGGTCTTGATGTTCTCCATTGCCGCTCGTGTCTGGTCCTCAATGCGCACCGGATGGTTGTGCTCGGAAAAATCGTGCGGATGCTTATGATAAAGCGGCGAAGGGGTCGCGCCTGAGATGAACAAAAGATCACCCGGCGCTTCGACCCGGATCGCCGGCGCATAAGGCATATCCGCTTTGCGGGATGGGACCGTTTGGACTTCGCCGAGCGACGGGTTGCTCGGCGACGATTTGAAAACCGGACGTCTGGCAGTCATGGCACCCCCTCAGCAGCAAAATTGTTGCGCTCTTATAGCGACTGCCGCGGAACTTCGCATTACGAAATCTTTGTCGGCGATACGCCTTAAGTTCTCTTAGCGTCGAAATCCCTCCATTGAGGCTACAGGCTTACGCCTATCCTCGGCGGCAGCGTGTCCTGCCGAATGACTCGGTAACATTCACAGGCGGATGTCTCCAGCGCCGCGCGATCGACTATTTTGATCTTGCCGCGAGTGTATCGGATCGCCCCTTTGGTCTGCAGTGCTTGTGCCAACAACGTGAGAGTGGTGCGCCTTACGCCGAGCATTTGCGAAAGAAATTCCTGCGTCAGCGGAAGCATATCGGACTCGAGCCGATCCGATGTTTGCAGTAGCCACCGGCACAATCGCGATGACGCATCATGGACCGCATTGCACGCGGCCGTCTGCTGCGCCTCGGCCCATAACAGTTCGGTATAGCGTAGAATCAGGTCATGCACCGACTGGTTGTCGTTAATGATGCGTTCGAAACGAGCCGCGGTGATGATGGAGAAATAGCCCGCTACTTGAGCAATGGCGCGGGTGAAGGAACGCCGTTCACCGAGCGCCCGGTGCAAGCCCAATGCGCCTTCGCGGCCGATGGTCGAGATTTCCACAGTTCCGCCGTGCGCTGTGACCACTAGCAGCGAAATGATCCCGCTCTGCGGAAAATAAATTTGTTCGACCGGATCGCCGGGCTCGAAAATAGTGGTGCCCGGAGCGAGGACAACCTGCCTGAGATCGCGTTCCATGGTGGACAGCATTCCGTCCGGCAAGGCGGCCAGGATCCGGTTATCGCGATGGTTATGGCCTGGGGCGGCTGACAAGAGGGGCTCCACGCATTACCGAAACGGTAAGCCGCACCCGGCTGAAGGGCGCCACTTCCCCGCTCAAAGCCATTAGACGCCCCCTGGCCTAGCCCAAATCGGGGTTAAAATCGGCCACAGCCGCACCCTGAACCGGCCACGATGTGAAAACAATTACAAACGTATGTTTCTGGTTCGGGCAGCAAACACAAAAAATTCATTTGTTTGGAACTTCAACTCGATTGCAGCGTTGGAAATTCGCCTCTGCCGTATCACGGCGGCAAAGCCGGGGGTAAGTTTCGAATTGTGAAATGACCTTGCGAAATCTCTCGCCGGTTGCGGGGCGGAAGCCCAGCATTCCGGCCAAAAGTCGTGCCACCGGTGTCCGCGCCGGTGGTCTTTTGAGCCGATAGACCGCCGCATGGGGCAACACCGATGTCCGCAAACGGGATGATGAAGAGTCAAACGAGCAACGGCTCATCGAAGAGCTCTCGTTTGAAACCTCCCCCGCCTCCGATTGAACCGCCGCCGTCGGATCTGCAGGAACTTCTGTACGCCTTGCAAACCATGCGGGCGGGCGACTTTTCCGTGCGGATGCGGGGCGACCAGACTGGCCTGATCGGCAAGATCGCCGATACCTTCAACGATCTCGTTTCCGCCAATGAACAGATGGCGCAACAGCTGGAACACGTCGGCCAAGTAGTCGGCCGCGAAGGCAAGACACGCCAACGCGTCAAGTTCGCGTTTGCCAACGGCGCATGGGGCGAGATGGAGACATCGGTCAACTCGCTCATCGACGATCTTTTGTGGCCCACAGCTGAGGTCACGCGCGCGGTCGGCGCCGTGGCTCAGGGCGACCTGCTGCAGACGGTGAGGCTCGAAGTCGACGGAAGGCCTTTGAAAGGTGAATTTCTACGCTCCGCGAACATCGTCAACCGCATGATCGAGCAACTCAGCGTCTTCACTTCGGAAGTGACGCGGGTTGCGCGCGAAGTCGGTACCGAAGGCAAGCTCGGCGGCCAAGCGCAAGTCCGCGAGGTGACCGGCGTCTGGAAAGACCTGACCGAGAACGTCAACTCGATGGCGAACAATCTGACCGCACAGGTCCGCAACATCTCCGATGTGACGATCGCAGTGGCGAACGGTGACCTGTCGAAGAAAATCACCGTCGACGTCCGCGGTGAAATCCTCCAGCTTAAGGAAGCCATCAACACGATGGTCGATCAGCTCCGCGCCTTCGCGTCGGAAGTGACGCGCGTCGCGCGCGAAGTTGGCACCGAAGGCAAACTCGGCGGCCAAGCCATCGTGCCCGGCGTCGCCGGCACCTGGAAGGATTTGACCGACAACGTGAACTCGATGGCGAGCAACCTGACCGACCAGGTGCGCAGCATCGCGGAAGTGACGACGGCTGTGGCGCGCGGCGACCTCTCGCGCAAAATCACAGTGGACGTGCGCGGCGAAATTCTCGAGCTGAAGGACACCATCAACACGATGGTCGATCAGCTCAACGCCTTCGCTTGGGAAGTGACGCGCGTCGCGCGCGAGGTCGGCACCGAAGGCAAGCTCGGCGGCCAGGCGCAGGTGCCTGGGGTCGCCGGCACCTGGAAGGACCTGACCGACAACGTTAACCTGATGGCCGGGAACTTGACCGCGCAGGTCCGCAATATCGCCGAAGTCGCGACCGCCATCGCCACCGGAGACTTGTCGAAGAAGATCACGGTCGACGTGCGCGGCGAGCTGCTGCTCCTGAAAGACACGCTGAATACGATGGTGGAGCAGCTGCGCTCGTTCGCCGCCGAGGTGACGCGCGTCGCACGCGAAGTCGGCACCGAAGGCAAGCTCGGCGCCCAAGCGCACGTGCCGGGTGTCGCCGGCACCTGGAAGGACCTGACCGACACCGTCAACGTGCTTGCCGCCAACCTGACCACCCAGGTCCGCAATATCGCCGAAGTGACGACAGCGGTGGCGCGCGGCGACCTCTCGCGCAAGATCACCGTCGACGTCAAAGGGGAGATTTTCGAATTGAAGGACACCATCAACACGATGGTGGACCAACTCAACGCCTTCGCATCGGAAGTCACGCGCGTTGCGCGCGAGGTGGGCACCGAAGGCAAGCTGGGCGGACAGGCGGCCGTGCCGGGCGCCGCCGGCACCTGGAAGGACCTGACCGACACCGTCAACAACATGGCGGCCAACCTGACCGAACAGGTGCGCGGCATCGTCAAGGTGGTGACGGCCGTGGCGAACGGCGAGCTCAAGCAGCAATTGACGGTGCAATCCAAAGGCGAAGTCGCGGCACTCGCCGAAACAATCAACAACATGATCGAGACGCTCGCCACCTTCGCCGAACAGGTGACGACAGTCGCCCGCGAAGTCGGCGTCGAGGGCCGGCTCGGAGGCCAAGCCCATGTGCCTGGCGCCGCCGGGACCTGGAAGGACCTCACCGGCAACGTGAATCTGCTGGCGGCGAATCTTACCACGCAAGTGCGCGCCATCGCCGAGGTGGCGACCGCGGTGACCAAGGGCGACCTGACCCGCTCGATTCAGGTCGATGCCCGCGGCGAGGTCGCCGAGCTCAAAGACAATATCAACACGATGATCGGCAACCTGCGGCTGACCACCGAGCGCAACATGGACCAGGACTGGCTCAAGACCAACTTGGCCAGATTCACCACCATGTTGCAGGGCCAACGCGATCTCGCGACCGTCGGCCGCCTCCTGCTGACCGAGCTCACGCCCCTGGTCAATGCCCAGCTCGGCGTCCTTTATCGGGTCGACAATTCGGACGGCAATTGCCTGCGGCTGGTTTCCGCCTATGCCGACGACCAAGCCAACGGACACCCGCAAGCCATCCAGATGGGCGAAGGCCTCATCGGTCAGTGTGCGGCGGACAAGCGGCGAATGCTGATCAGCGATCTCAGCGAGGATCTGGTCCCTGTCGGCTCGGTGTCCTTCAAGGCGATGCCGCGCAACGTCATCGTGCTGCCGGTGCTGTTCGAAAATCAGCTCAAGGCGGTGATCGAGTTGGCCTCGCTCAAAAGTTTCAATACTTTGCAGATCGCCTTCCTGGAGCAGCTCACCGAGAGCTTCGGCACGGTGTTGAACAGTATCGAGGCGACGATGCAGACCGAGGGCCTGCTAAAGCAATCTCAGGAGCTCGCCGCCGAGTTGCAGGCGCAGAAACGCGAACTCCAGCAGACCAACGACCAGCTCGAGCAGAAGGCTCAACAGCTCGCCGAACGCAACGTCGAAGTGGAGCGCAAGAACGACGAGATCGAACAAGCCCGCCGCGCATTGGAAGAGCAGGCAAGCGAGCTCGCCCTCACGTCGAAGTATAAATCCGAGTTTCTCGCCAACATGTCGCATGAGTTGCGCACGCCCTTGAACAGCGTGCTTATCCTCAGCCAGCAACTCGCCGAAAACGCCGACAAAAACCTGGTACCGAAACAGATCGAGTTCGCCCGGACCATCCACGGCGCCGGCGCCGATCTGCTCAACCTGATCACCGACATTCTCGACCTTTCTAAGATCGAGTCCGGCACGGTTACCGTGGAGGCGGAAGAAATCGACCTTGCAAACCTGATCGATGCGGTCTCGCGCCAATTCCGCCACGAAGCCGAGCGCCGGCAGCTCGATTTTGCGGTCGAGCTCGATCCGCACATCGGCCGCAACATCGTCACCGACTCCAAGCGCCTCCAGCAGATACTGAAGAACTTGATGTCCAATTCCTTCAAGTTCACCGAGGAGGGCAGCGTCGATCTGCGTGTTTACGCGGCGGGTGGCGGCTGGAATCCGCACCATCAGGTGCTCAACCAAGCCTCGATGGTGGTCGCCTTCGAGGTCACCGATACCGGCATCGGCATCGCGCTCGAGAAGCAGAAGATCATCTTCGAGGCGTTCCAGCAGGCGGACGCCAGCACGAGCCGAAAATACGGCGGCACCGGGCTCGGCCTCGCCATTTGCCGTGAACTCGCCAACCTGCTCGGCGGCGAGTTGACATTGCGCAGTTCGCCCGGCGTCGGCAGCACATTCACGCTTTATCTGCCCATCAGATACGCCGGCACGGCGACCGGAGCGCGCTCCACCGAACGCGCGGCGCAGACCGCCTCGACTTTCCGACAGGCGGTCAGAATTCCGGAGCGGCCGATCGAACACATTCCGGATGACCGGCTGGACATCCGACCAGGCGAACTCACGCTTTTGATCGTTGAAGACGATCCGCACTATGCGCGCGTTCTGGCCGGGCTCGCACGCGAGCAAGGATTTAAAATTCTGATCGCCGCGCGCGGCGACGATGCCCTCGATCTCGCCCGCCAGTTCCGGCCGAGCGCGATCACACTCGACATCTTCCTGCCAGACAGGCTTGGCTGGAATGTCCTCAGCCAGCTCAAGCAGGACCCGGACGTACGTCATATCCCGGTTCAGGTCGTCACGTCCGATGAAGACCGGCAGCACGGCTTATCGCGCGGCGCCTACTCTTTCCTTACCAAGCCGGCCAACGCCGAAGAATTGGAAAGCGCGCTTGCGCGCGTTCGCGATTATGCCAGCCGCCGCACCAAGCGTCTGCTGGTCGTTGAGGACAACGCCGCCGAGCAGTTGAGCATCAAAGAATTGCTCGGCGACGATGATGTGGATGTCAGAATTGCGGAGACCGGAGCGGAGTGCCTCGATCTGATCCGGTCCGAACCATTCGATTGCGTGGTTCTGGACTTGCGCTTGCCGGACGTGTCGGGCTTCGATGTCTTGCAAGAGATCGCCGCCGAACCGGCGCTTTCGGATTTGCCGGTCATCGTATTCACCGGCCGCGATCTGACGACGGATGAAGACGCTCTCCTCCATTCGATGGCGCGGGGTATCGTGGTCAAAGATGTTAAGTCGCCCGAGCGCCTTCTCGACGAAACGGCGCTCTTCCTGCACCGGACGGTCGCCGAGCTTCCTTCCGAAAAGCAACGAATGCTGCAGCGGCTCTATAGTTCCGACGAACCGCTTGCCAATCGGACGGTGCTGCTCGTTGATGATGACGCGCGCAACGTCTTTGCGTTGAGCAGCGTGCTGGAACGGCGTGGCATGAAGGTTCTGACCGCCACCACCGGGATCGAGGCGATCGATCTGATCGAGCGGACGCCGCAGCTCGCCATCGTGCTGATGGACATCATGATGCCTGGCATGGATGGTTATCAGGCCATCGGGGCGATACGGCAGAACCCGCAGCATCGCCGGCTGCCGATTATCGCCTTGACCGCCAAAGCCATGAAGGGGGACCGGGAAAAGTGTCTCGAATCGGGAGCATCCGACTACCTCGCAAAACCGGTCGATACGGAGCAATTGCTGTCAACGCTGCGCAATTGGCTGCACCGCTGACGCGGGGGACCCGATGGTGAACGACAAAGTCAATATTCTGCTGGTCGACGATCAACCGGCAAAGCTGATCAGCCATCAAGCCGTCCTTCAAGAGCTCGGCCAAAATCTGCTTTGCGCTTCGAGCGCGCGGGAGGCGTTCGAGATTCTGCTCAAGAACGAGGTCGCCGTCATTCTCATCGACGTCTGTATGCCCGAGACGGATGGATTCGAGCTGGCGGCGATGATCCAGGGGCATCCTCGCTTCGAGAAGACGGCCGTCATCTTCATTTCGGCGGTGCTGTTCAACGAAGTCGATCGTTTGCGGGGCTACGAGATCGGCGCCGTGGATTACGTCTCAGTGCCGGTTATCCCCGAGGTCTTACGCGCCAAGGTCAAAGTCTTCGTCGAACTCTATCGCAAGACCCACCAGCTGGAGCAGCTCAACCGCAACCTCGAAGCCCGGGTAGCGGAACGAACCGCCGAACTCGCCGCATCGACAGCTCAGCTCCGGCAAGCGGAACAACTTCGCAGCCTCGCACTGGCGGCCGGGCAAATGGGCTCCTGGGAGTGGGATATCGCGCAAGGGAAGGTCACCTTCGATCAAGGTCAGCATGACATTTTCGGGGTCGATGCGCTGACCTTCATACCGAGCGCCGGGAACATCAGGGCGCTCATCCATCCAGACGACTTTCAGACGCTGCGCGGCGCCTTCAAGGGCATCTCGCCCGCCGCGAAGACATTCCAAACGGAATTCCGGGTACGGCGCCCGAACGGCGACCTACGCTGGTGCATCGGCGTGGCAGCGGCAAGTTTCGACAATGACGGCGGGCTGATGCGGCTCAGTGGCGTGACCGTCGACATCACCGAGCGCAAAAGGGCGGAAGAGCGCCAAATGTTGCTGGCCGAGGAAGTCGATCATCGCGCCCGCAACGTCGTCGCCGTTATTCAGGCGATCATGCGGCTCACCCGCGCGCGATCGATCGCCGAATATGTCGCGACGCTCGACGGCCGGATCAGAGCGCTTTCGACCGCGCACAAGCTGCTCGCGACCTCGCGCTGGCAGGGCGCCGATCTGCGCCGTCTGGTCCAGGAAGAGGTCGCGCCTTACCTCGTTCCGGGGAACGAGAGAGCCGAGATCAACGGTGCCGATTTGCTGCTGCCGCCCGCCATTGCGCAGACGATCGCGCTTGCCTTGCACGAGTTGGTGACCAATGCCGCGAAATACGGCGCGCTCTCCGTCGAGGCGGGGCGGGTCGAGATCGACTGGAAGGTCCAGCCTGGACAGCTCGACCTGTCCTGGACCGAATTGCACGGCCCCCGCATCAGGGCTCCGCGGCGGTCGGGGTACGGCACGCGCGTGATCCGGGGCGGGATCGAAAGTCAGCTCGGCGGGCAAGCGTGCTTTGAGTGGCATCCTGACGGCCTGCGCTGCAAATTGGCTGTTCCTCTGCAATTCGACAGGTCGGCTTCGCTTGATCGGCAGCCCGTTGCCGATGGCATCGACAAAAACGCGGGCTCGACTCTTCCGCTTGCGCCGAAGAGCGGACAATCGGTCTTGCTGGTTGAAGACGAGCCGATGATTTCGATGATGCTCGCCGACATGCTCATGGAAAACGGCCATCAAATCGACGGCCCCTACTGCCGTCTCAATGACGCATTGGCGGCGGCCAGGAATAATGATTTGAAGGCCGGCATTCTCGACGTCAACTTGCGCGGGAAGGCCGCCTTCCCGATCGCCGACGTACTCATGGCGCGCAACATCCCGTTCGTATTCGTCACCGGCTACAGTGCGGACGCCATGGAGCCGCGTTACAACCACATCCCCGTCCTGCAAAAGCCGATCGAGCCTGAAAACGTTTGGGCCGCGCTGGCGCGCACATCGGCAGCGATCTCCTCGGTCGAATTCAAGCAAGCCGATGGACTGGGCCCGTAGTATGTTTGAGCGTATTATCTCCGACCCTGATGGATTTCGCCTGCGGCTCAACCCACACTACGCAAATTCATCCCGTCGTGAAGCGATAGCGAATGACCGCGTGATAGCTCTCTCCAGGTCGAAGGATGGTCGACGGGAAGTTCGGATGATGCGGCGCATCAGGAAACCCCTGCGGCTCTAAAGCAAAGCCTGCGGACTGGCGGTAAATGACGCCGCCACGGCCGACGACGGACCCGTCCAGCTTATTGCCGCTATAAAGCTGCATGCCCGGCTGGTTGGTGTAGATTTCGAGCACGCGCCCGCTCGTTGGGTCGCCTACACTGGCTGAAAGCCGAGGCGAGCGCGCTTGCCCATCGCCCAGCACAAAGCAATGATCGTAGCCGTTGCCATAGATCAATTGAGGATCAGGTCGGCGAATGCGCGCGCCTAACGGCGTAGGTTTGCGGAAATCGAAAGGCGTGCCGGCGACCGAGCGGATTTCGCCCGTGGGTATCTGCCGATCGTCGGTGGGCAGAAAGGCATCGGCCATGATAGTCGTGACATGAGCCAGCACGTCGCCGCTCTCCGCACCGGCTAGGTTGAAATAGGGGTGTGCGCTGAGACTGACGGGAGTCGCCTTCGTTGTGTTTGCCGAAAGCTCGAGCCAGAGCGACTCTTCCTCGAGCCGATAGACTGCTTCAACCGAGAGATCACCCGGAAATCCTTGGTCACCATCGGGGCTGAGATAAGAAAGCGTGAGCGTTTGCGCCGGCCTGCTCGAGCCCGAGATCACTTTCCACATGACTTTATCGAAACCGATGGGGCCGCCGTGCAGCGTTGAGTCACCGTCATTCTTGGGCAGCCGGTACTGATAACCGTCGAGTACAAAGCAGCCGCCGGCGATGCGGTTGGCGTTGCGGCCAAGCAGCGCGCCGAAGGCCCCGCCGGCATTGGCGTAGGCAGCGGCGTCATTGAAACCAAGCAGCACGTTGCTCCGCCGCCCGGATCGGTCCGGCACTTCGATCGACACCATGCGCCCGCCGTAACCCGTAATCCGGATGCGGAGGTAGTCATTTTCCAGGCAATAAAGGTTGGCGGATTGTCCATCCGGTGTTCGACCGAATGATTGAACCGGCGACATCGGATCCGAAGTCATATCATCACCATTCGGCCCAGGCGGGAGAACGATTGGCCTTGTATTTTCAACGCCCGATCTTGATGATTAGCATTGATAGCACCGGAAGACGATACCGCGTCAGATCGGGAACAGCCCGCATTGTGATTTGTGAGGCAGCATGAGGGATGTCGTGGTCGCAGGCGCCGGCAAGATCGGCGCCACCGTTGCCAGGCTGCTTGCGTCGGCGGATTACGCCGCCACACTTGCGGATCGTTCATCCGACGTGCTCGGGCAAGCCGAGCTGCATCCGCGCATCCACACCCATGTGCTCGACCTTGCCGACGAGGAAAAGCTACGGCAGTTGGTGCGAGGCAAGTTCGCCGTTGTCAATGCGGCGCCGTTTCATCTGACCTTGCCGATTGCCGCCGCGGCGCGTGCCGCAAGTATCCACTATCTTGACCTGACTGAGGATGTCGCCAGTGCCAGACGAGTCAAGCAACTGGCCGCCGGCGCTCCCTCCGCGTTCATTCCCCAATGCGGGCTCGCCCCCGGCTTCATCTCTATCGTCGCCTTCGATCTCGCACAACATTTTGACACGCTCGACAGCGTGAAATTGCGCGTCGGCGCGCTGCCGCAATACCCATCGAACGCGCTCAACTACAACCTGACCTGGAGCACCGACGGGGTCATCAACGAATATTGCGAGCCGTGTGAGGCGATCATCGACGGCGTCCGCCATGACGTTGCACCTCTGGAGGGCTTGGAAGAATTCTCGCTCGACGGCGTGACGTATGAGGCGTTCAACACGTCGGGCGGGCTCGGCTCGCTGTGCGAGAGCCTCGGCGGAAAGGTGCGCAACCTCGATTACCGGACGATCCGCTATCCGGGGCACGCCGTCATTATGCGCGCCTTGCTGAATGATCTACGGCTGCGGGACCGGCGCGACGTGCTCAAAGATATTCTCGAAAATGCGGTGCCGAGCACGCTGCAGGACGTCGTTATCATCTTCGTCACCGTAAGCGGCTACAAGAAAGGCAGGCTGGTGCAGGAGACCTACGCCAATAAGATTTATAGCCGCGAATCGGACGGACGCACGGTAACGGCCATCCAGCTCACCACCGCGTCCGCTGTCTGCACCATCTTGGACCTGCTCAGGCAAGGAGTTCTGCCGGCGAAGGGATTTGTGCGGCAGGAGAATGTGCCGCTGGCGACTTTCCTCGACAATCGCTTCGGTCATGTCTTCGCCAAGGCCGCGGCACCGGCCGCGGCCCAGCTTACGGGAGCAGCGCCATGACACGGATCGAGCAGGCGCCGCCGGAGCTTGCAGACGTCAACGCCGATGTCCGCGACGTGCTCTCTCGGCTGGGTCTCAGGGAAGTATTTTCATCGGCCGGGCTCGAGGTACGCTCCCCGATCGACGGCGAGCCGCTCGGACATGTCGCGGCCGCGTGCAGTGCCAGCGTCGATGCAGCGATCGGGCGAGCCGCGCAAGCTTTCCAGGTCTGGCGCGACGTGCCCGCGCCGCGCAGGGGCGAGTTGGTGCGGTTGATCGGCGAGGAATTGCGCACCGCTAAGAGAGCGCTCGGCCGCCTGGTTACGCTGGAGACCGGGAAGATTCTTTCCGAAGGCTTAGGTGAAGTGCAGGAGATGATCGATATCTGCGACTTCGCCGCCGGCTTGTCGCGCCAGCTTTACGGCAGAACCATCGCCAGCGAGCGCCCGGCGCATCGGATGATGGAAACGTGGCATTCTCTCGGGGTCTGCGGCGTCATATCGGCATTCAACTTTCCCGTCGCCGTATGGTCGTGGAATGCGGCGATAGCACTCGTGTGCGGCGATCCGGTGGTCTGGAAGCCCTCCGAGAAGACGCCGCTGACGGCGCTTGCCGTGCAAGCGATCGTTGCCCGGGCCATGGCAAAGTTCGGCGATGCGCCGGCAGGCCTGAGTCAGGTCATCATCGGCGGTCGCGACATAGGCGAGATACTCGTCAATGACCGCCGGGTTGCCGTCGTCAGCGCGACCGGCTCGACGGCAATGGGCCGCGCGGTCGCCCCGCGACTCGCCGCACGATTTGCCCGCGCCATACTCGAATTGGGCGGCAACAACGGCGCCATCGTTTCCGCTTCGGCCGACCTCGAACTCGCCGCCCGTGCGATCGCATTCGCCGCGATTGGCACTGCGGGGCAGCGTTGCACGACGCTGCGGCGGCTCTTTATTGCCGAGCCGATCTATCAGGCGCTGCTGACTCGGCTCAAGACGATCTATGACTCCATTTCCATCGGAGACCCCAGAGAAGCTGGAACGCTGGTTGGACCGCTGATCGACCGGCGTGCTTTTGAAGGCATGCAGCAGGCGCTGGCGGAAGGGCGTGCTGTGGGCGCCAGGGTGCACGGCGGGTCGCGAGTCGATGGCTTTGCAAAAGGAGCCTATTACGCGCGGCCGGCGTTATGCGAACTTCCCGCGCAAACCGGCCCGGCGCTGCGCGAAACCTTCGCGCCGATCCTTTATGCGATTCCGTTTCATAGCCTGGAAGATGCCATTCGGCAGCACAACGCCGTGCCCGCCGGGCTATCTTCCTCCATCTTCACGCACGACATTCGCGAGGCGGAGCTGTTTTTATCCGTCCGCGGGTCGGATTGCGGAATCGCCAACGTCAATATTGGACCGTCCGGAGCCGAGATCGGCGGTGCGTTCGGCGGCGAAAAAGAAACGGGCGGCGGACGCGAGGCCGGTTCCGATGCGTGGAAGGCCTATATGCGGCGGGCGACCAATACGATCAATTACGGCGACACGCTGCCGCTCGCACAAGGCGTCCGATTTGATGTTTGATGCACCGCCGCGCAAGTCAACTTCGGACCCGGGTCCAAAGATCCGCTATCGCTAATTTGCTCATGCCGCCCGTATGGTAAGCTCAACAAAGTCGGGCTCGGCGTCCCCACCGGCGCGGTGCAGGATGCGTGCCGGCGCGTTCGCGAACTGGAGTATGCCGCTCTGCGCCAAGCGTTGCATCACCTCCCACGCAGCGCGGTCGACCATCTCGACCGGCGGGATTCCGGCGGGGCATTCTGCAGGGCCTGGATATTCGGCAGGCTTGTCTTCAACGAGCCATCGCGGCGGCACCGAGGGCGGATTCTTGAGAACATCACGAGCGCGGCGAACGGCTTTCTGCTTTTTCATCGATCGAGCCCATTACGATAGAATCGATTCGGCAGGCCGATCATCCAATACCTCGCCCTCTCGAACCAGGGCCGCCGTCCAATAAACTTGGGATGAAGGTCGATCGCGTTTGGAACCTGCTTATCCCTTTCTCATCCCGGTTCGACAAATTGCAACATCCGCTCGTAAAGCATCGTCTTTCGATACAGGCGTGGTTGCCGCCAGTCGTCATTGGCGGCGGGCCGGGATTGCTCCATCAGTCCAAACCAGCAAAGATAGCGAAGCACACGGGCCTCGAAAGCGGCCACCGGCAACTCGGGGTAAGTAAACTTCGTCAATTCATTTGCTGGAAGGGTCACGTGTCGCATCAGCGCGCCGGCCTCGGTCCAGTCCGTACAGAATTGCCCGATCAGATAGAGAATGAGCGAAACTTGTGGCGCGAAAACGTCGCGTATGTTGAACCCATCAAGATAAGCCAAATTATACCGGCCGAATGTGGCGCGGAATAAGAGCGCCTGCAGCAGTCTTGCCTTTTCTTCCGAAGCAACGCGAAACCTTTCTTCGTCAATTTGAGAAGACCATTTTCGCTTCGTACGATTCCGACTAGCCGCGAGACGGCGTGCAGGTATATCGCGGGAGCAAAGTCGTGTTCGTTGATGGTTTGCAAACGGCGCGAATTTCCGCCGCACCGCAATCATGCCATTGCAGCCGATCCAACAGCATCTCGACGAACTTGCGGTTGAGATTTGCCTTCGGGGTCAACTTCGTGCCGCCGCCGCCATCCAGCGCAGCCATAAATAGGCGGGCATTGGGAACGACGCTACTTCCGGCCAGCAGGGAAAATTTCAAATCCTCCTGCACCCGGCACGGACCGCGGCCATCGAGCCGATCTTCCAGGAAGGCGTGAAGTCGCCGGCCGCTGATTCCAATAACGTCAGCGTCCATCGCACGTCTTCCTGGTAGATGGCGGTGCACGCAGTCTACCGCGAACGTGTCTCTGCCGGTTGACTTCACGACATCAGGGCAAATTACAGGGATTTTGGTTTCCCGGGGTGGCGCGGCCGGCCTCGAAAGCTCATTTGGCCTGCCGAATGGGCACTTTCGACATTTTCACATTTTTTAAGAACAGGACTTCCCCGCACGTTGAACAGGGAATTTCGCCGGCGATAACAGGGAATTCGGGCGACAACGATGAAAGCCCATTTCCGACCCGTTTCGGCCGCTTCGGTCTTGATCGCGAGGGGCGGCAAGGAGTATAGATTGGTGGCCGGACCTCGCAAGGATAATAATCAAAAGCGCAGCCGTCCGGCACGTAGTGTTCGCCGCTGC
>DASTWX010000208.1:0-3767 GCA_035765795.1 Pseudolabrys sp.
GGCAGGATTACCGCGGCCATCGACCGACACGCCGACGATGCGCCCGGGCAACGCGCGCTTGTGCGCATCCTTGGTCGCGATGTAGGCGGCGTGCGGCCCGCCGTAGCCCATCGGCACGCCGAAGCGCTGCATCGAACCGACCGCAATATCCGCGCCCAATTCGCCGGGCGGCCTCAACAGCGCAAGCGCGAGCGGGTCGGCGGCAACGACAGCAATGCCGCCGGCGGCTTTCAGCCGCGCAATCGGCTCACGCAGATCGAGGATGCTTCCGGAACTGCCCGGGTACTGGAAAATAGCCCCGCAGAGCTCCGAAGGCTCCAGATCTCGCAGCGGACAACCGAGGCGAAGCTGCCAACCGAACGCCTCAGCGCGCGTTTGCAGCACGGCGATCGTCTGCGGATGGCAGTCGCGGTCGACGAAGAACGTGCTTCGCCCCGTGTTGGAAATGCGGTGCGCCATCGCCATGGCTTCGGCAGCGGCGGTCGCTTCGTCGAGCAACGAGGCGTTGGCGATCTCGAGCCCCGTGAGGTCGGTCACCACGGTCTGGAAGTTGAGCAAGGCTTCGAGCCGGCCCTGGCTGACCTCCGGCTGGTACGGTGTATAGGCCGTGTACCAGGCCGGGTTTTCCAGAACGTTGCGCTGGATGACCGGAGGCAAAATCGTGCCGTGATAGCCCTGCCCGATCAGCGATGTCATGGCGACGTTCTCCGCGCCGACGGCGCGCGCTTTATCCAGCGCTTCTCCCTCGGATAACGCAGGACCAAGATCGAGCGGCTGACGCTGCCGAATGTCGCGCGGCAGCGTCTGCGATAGCAAATCATCGATGCTGGTCGCACCGACGACACGCAACATCGTCTTCACGTCGGCGGAGGAAGGCCCAATATGGCGGCGAGCGAAGGGCGGCAAGGTGTCAGTCGTCATGTCTTTTCTTTGTCCGGGAAGTAAGCGAGGTCAGGCCGGCTTGGGGGTGGCGATCAGTTCTTGGTACGCCGCCTCGTCCATGAGCTTGTCCAATTGCGAAGGGTCGGCAATTCTGAGCTTGAACAGCCAGCCGGACCCGCTCGGATCGGAATTGATCAGCGACGGGTTGTCGACCACCTGTTGATTCATTTCGACGACCTCGCCGTCGATCGGTGCGTAGACGTCGGAGGCGGCTTTCACGGACTCGACGACAGCCGCGGCGCCCCCAGCCGTCAGTGTGCTGCCGGGCTTGGGCAACTCGACGAAGACGAGATCGCCCAGCTGCTCCTGTGCGAAAGTCGTGATCCCCACCGTCGCAGTGTCGTTCTCGATCATTAGCCACTCATGGTCGGGAGTGTATTTCAGCATCATCGATCTCCGGGGCTTTCAGCGCTTGTAAGTCGGGGTGACGAAGGGAAGCTTCGCGAGCCGCACCGGCACGCGCTCCCCGCGCAGGTCGGCCCAAATAGGCGCAGCGGAAGCCGCGGCCGAAGCAGGCACATAACCCATGGCGACCGGACCGCCGACGCTCGGCCCGAAGCCGCCCGAGGTGACGGCGCCGATCGAATTGGTCGATTCCGGTGCGTCAAAGAGCGCGGCGCCGTGACGAATCGGCGCGCGCCCATCCGGCCGCAGGCCTATGCGCCGGCGCGGCGCGGCGGATTCGAGTTGACCAAAAATGATATCGGCGCCGGGAAAGCCGCCGGCACGGCTACCGCCGCGGCGGCGGCTCGCAGGAATGCTCCATTCGAGCGCGGCCTCGACCGGTGTGGTCGATGGATCAAGGTCCGACCCATAAAGGCATAGCCCGGCCTCCAGCCGCAAAGTGTCGCGCGCGCCAAGCCCGATCAGAGCAACCCGCGTATCGGACAACAGCTTGCGCGCAAGCGCTTCGACAGCCCCCGCGGGCACGCTCATCTCGAAACCGTCCTCTCCCGTGTAGCCGGAGCGGGATATGACGCAGTCTTGATCGAGAAGCTTTACACTGCGCACGTCCATGAAACGCATGGCGGCAACGTCCGGGGCAAGTTGCGCCAGTACCGCTTCCGCGGCGGGACCCTGCAGCGCCAGCAAGGCGCGGTCGTCAAGGCGCTCAACTTTGCACAGCGGCGGGAGCGCTTGCCGCAAATACGCTTCGTCCGCATCCTTGCATGCCGCATTGACGATGATGACGAGCCGGTCGCCCATGTTCGCTATCATCAGGTCGTCGCGAATGCCGCCCTCGTCATTGGTTAGCAAGGCGTAGCGTTGCCGGCCGGCACGGAGGCCGACCACGTCGGCCGGCACGAGACTTTCAAGCGCCCGCGCCGTACCCTCGATGCCGCCTTGCGCCGGGCAAATGGCGAATTGGCCCATGTGGGAGACATCGAAAAGCCCGGCGGCGGCTCGGACGTGCAGATGTTCTTTCAGCACGCCCAAGGCATAGTGGACCGGCATGTCGTACCCGGCGAAAGCGACCATCCGCGCGTTCTGTTCCAAGTGGAGCGCATGAAGCGGCGTGCGCTTGAGCGCGGTCGGGAGCGTGCTCATGCGCCCGCTCCCGTAGCGGCATAGAAATCCACAATTTCGATGGTGCGACAGGTCGCCCCGTCAATCGCGCAGTCCATATAGGCACCTCGTGTCCGATCGACTTGACCGAAAAACTGGTGCCCCCTCTGTCCTGCTGCCTGAGAGTATTATCCCGTCGGCGGGCGTGATTTCACGCCTCTCTCCAGAGTGACCATCCTCGCGGTTCTTTTGCCTGAGAGTTTCCGGGGCGGTTGCTCCTTCGGCGTCGGACGAGACCGATCTCTCCCGCGAGGGACTTACATTAACGGCGCTGGATGACCTCCGCTCAATTCCGCAGGGTCATTACCACCTCCAAGGCGCATTGTCATCTACGCTGCAATCCACCGGGCATCGAAGCCTCTACTCCAATTCCGCCCCCGCCGTGCGCCTGGCGACCATAGTCTCCTTCATCGTCAGGCCAGCAGATCGTCGAGGAGAGCGGGAGGCTTATATACGCGATAGGCGGTTAAGCGGGTGATAAAGCCGTCGAGTACAGCATCGCCCAGACTTCCAAGCAGAACTGTTCCAAGTTTCGGGAGTGTTCTGTCTTGTGCCACAGCGCTGGCGCCGGTTGCACCGACCGCCAAGCGGCCGGCCAGTCGATCCGACGCGATCGCTACGCGCCGCTTGTAATTCCAGTTTGCCATCGCCTGCGTATGCGAACGCAGATGGCCCCCGAAGCCGGTCTCGACGGCTCCGTCGCGGGTGCAGCGCAGGAGCGCCTGTCCGTCCGCGCTCACGATCTCGCAAGCTTCGCGAGTCGGCATAAGGTCGCGTGTTTCGACGACCAGCGTGAAGCCCGGCGCGTTGATGATATCGCGCAGGTTGCCGACGAGATGAACAACATCGCCCGCGGCCGGAGTGCCGTTGGTGCCCGCTCCACCGATAAACAGTCCCTTATCCGTGCGGCGGAAGGTATTCGGTGCGAAAGTCTCCACACGGCCGCTACGCCACTTTGCACGACCCGGCGCGGCACGCTCGATCGCGAGTTCGGAAAACAGCGACGCCGCTCCGAAATGACGATCACGCGCAAAATCAAGATCGATTGACGCGCCGGGATCGACCCAGGACATTGCGGCGGGCGGGCGCGCAAAGCCCGCGAGGATCGCGGTCTGTTCGCGTTCACGCCCGTCCGGCCAGGGTTCGAGATTGAACATCTCGTCCGGCGGCCAGCGGGGTCCGCCTGCCCAGGCGGCCCAGCCGAGCCACACGTCGGGGTTGGCGCTCATTTCGGAGCAGATATCGCGCAAGGCATTATA
>DASTWX010000209.1:0-41601 GCA_035765795.1 Pseudolabrys sp.
CCGGCCATGGCAAAGGCGCCGTGTGCCAGGTTCACGAAGTTCATCAATCCCATCGTGACCGAAAGGCCAACGGAGGTGATGAACAGGAACATGGCATAAGCCAAGCCGTCGAACAGGATACTGACGACTACGTTCGCGACATGCGGCACGAGCCCCACCTCGTGTTAAGGGAACGCCGCCGCGCCTCATGCGCGGCGGCGCATTTCGGTGTCGAACTCCGATCGGACGCTCGAAGTCCGGCGGCTATTTGCAGCGGCCGACCTTGAGCACTTTGCACTCGTCCTTGACGTCCTTGATCGTGCCGAGGATGCGCTCGCCGAGCTTGCCGTCCGGCTTGCGATACACCTCCATGGCGTGCTCGTTCTGGATGATGTCGCGGGTCTTGGGATCGATCTTCACCGGTCCGCGCGGGCCGACCGTCGACCAGCCCTTCACCGCCGCCACAACCTTGGCGCCGTCCGACAGGTTGCCATTGAGCTTTTTGATGGTGTCGAAGATGGCATGCATGGTGTCCCAGCCGGCCGCCGACATGAAGTCGGGATAAGAGTCAGGACCATAGGCTTTGTGCCACTCTTCCTTGAAGGCCTTGTTAGCGGGACTATTGAGATCGACCGCGTAATGGCCCATCACGATCGTGCCGATCGCGGCATCCCCCATATCCTGCAGTTTGTTGTCGGGGATCAAGTCCATCGGGCCGATGAGCTTGATGCCCGCTTTGCGCAAGCCGAGTTCGCCGTAGGCTTTCATGATGCCGGTCGCATGTGCACCGGAAGGAATGAAGGCGTAGAGGCAGTCTGGATGCGCATCTTTAACGCGCTGGAGGAAGGGCGTGAAATCCGGCACCTGCACCGGGCTGCCCATCGGGATCGACAGAACGACCTTGCCGCCTGCCTTTTTGAAGCCGGTTGAGAACGCCTCGACCGAGTCTTTGCCGGGCGGGAAATCGGTGTAGGCCACCGCCGCCGTTTTGCAGCCGACCTTATCGTAGGCGTAGCTGCCCATCGGATAAGCCGGGTGCCACATGCTGAACGAAAACCGCACGATGTAAGGCGACAGATCGGTGATCCACGCCGTACCGGCATTCGCGATAAACATCGGGGTCTTCGATTGCGTGATTACCGGCGCGAGCGCAATGGCCGACGGCGAGAACACAAAGCCGGTTACGAGGTCGACTTTGTCGTTCGTGATGAGCTCGGTCGTGACACGCTTCGCCTGCGCTCCTGTGGGCGGTCCTTCGTCTCGTTTGATGATCTGCACCTTATGAGGCAAGATGTCCTTGGAGTGCAGCTTTACGTACAGATCGAAGGCCTTGTCGATCTGATGTCCGAGGTCGGCGTTGGCGCCGCTGTAAGGAAGCACGACGCCGATCTTGACCGTGGCGGCCTGCGCTGTCCCCCCCACGGTGAGCGCCAAGGCTGCGGCCCCTAGCCATCGCCATATCCTCATCTGATCCTCCCTTCGTAAACCCGAATAGTTTGAAGCCCTACCAATAGCCGACGGTCACCGTGGCACAATCAGCTTAAATTGGACTATATTCGAGGTATCGGTCAATGCGGATCGGCGCGGCAGCACGTCTCAGCGCGCTGTACCGAAGAGTGAGCCTCATTCGCGGGCGAACAGTTCCGCGGCGGCTCAGGCATCTTTGGCGATCAGTGTGCTGATCGATGCTACTGCGCGCGCAGGCTCGTTGTTGCGCTCCACCGAAGGATCGAGAGCAGCGACCTCGACCCGATTGCGGCCGTTCTCCTTGGCGAAATACAGCGCCTGGTCGGCTCGCCCCAGCAAATCGGCTATCTCCCGTACCGCCCCCGTGCAATGAACCATGCCGATGCTGACGGTGGCGCGAACCGGCCGGCCGTCAATGTCCTGCGCGGCTCTGGCAAAGCCCTCGCGCAGGCGTTCAGCGAGCGCGAGCGATTGATCCGGAGTGATGTCCATAAGAACCGCGGCAAATTCCTCGCCGCCGAGCCGCCCAATCAGGTCCGTCGCGCGTAAAGCCATGCGGGCGGTGTCAGCGAAGGCTTCCAGCGTGCGGTCGCCGATCGCGTGCCCGAAACGGTCATTCACCGACTTGAAGTGGTCGATGTCGAGTACCAGCACGGCGACCGGCCGCGAATCGCCGCTGTCCCACTTGGCGAGTAGCTTCGCTTCCTGGAGAAAGGCACGCCGGTTGGCGATCCCGGTGAGCGGATCGACCATCGCGGCAGTGCGGTGCCACAGTTCGGTGCGCTCCTTCGTCATCGCCAGCAGAATAAAAGCGATCGAAATCGTGAACAGCAGCGCCTCGAAGCTGAGCACCGTCAGCCAGACACTGCCATAGATATCATTGCCCGGCCCCCAGGGCAGCAGCGCCAACAGCGGCGTGCGCAACAAGAACAACGATCCATGCGCGAACAGCATGAATATTGCCGGCCAGCGCGAGACCAGGTTCTCGCCGCGGCCGCGCCAAAATTCGTAAGCGGTGAGCCAGGTATAAGCCGTGATGATGGCGGACGCGACCAAGGCGCGGCCATGGACGGTCTCCGACAGCCCCGGCAGATGGGAGACCAGAAGCCAAATCACCGCGCCGGTAATTAGATAGACCGGCTCCACGGGGCGGCCGTCGAACACCCGCGCGCCAGTCCAGGTCACAGCAAAGGCGGTGAACAAGATGGCGTTGGCAAGATCGATGGTGATCAGGTTGGGCGCCGAGCCGTACATCCCGAACAAAGCCACTGAGCCCGCCCGCAACAGATGCGCGAACCCCCACCAAGCGACCGCATGGATCTGGGTGTTCTGCACCCAGACAAACAGCAGCAACAGGCCGAGGAGCGCCTCCACATACACTGTCGTCATGAAGAGGGTGTGGACGTCGAGGGTCATCACACAAGGGTCCGCCGGCTTTCCGCGCGCGGGGCTGCCTTGTGGCGGCCCCGCGCGAGACAAATGGCAGGGCGCCCCCAAAAAGTGATGAACGGGCCCCTACACCGCTTCCGAAAGCAGCGCTTATGGTTTCGAGGGCCTTTCAAGGGGTGCGGCAATGGGCGGCGTGCCGGCCAAGTCAGCGCGGGTGCCTCCGTCAGGCCTTGAAAGCCGCGCGTGAGGCTTCCGCCTGCGGCTTGATCCGCGCCGGTAGCGGTCTTGTCGCGCGCAAGAGGCTCCACTAGGGTCCGTTGACCCTTAGACAGCGGGACCAAGCATGCACTTTCGCGACGGCACTGTCGAAGCTGTCGGCCATACGCCTCTCATCAAGCTCGAGGGGCCGTCGGCGAGCACCGGCTGTACCATTCTTGGCAAGGCCGAATTCATGAATCCGGGCGGCTCGGTAAAGGACCGGGCCGGCCGGCAGATGATCCTGGAGGCCGAACGGCGCGGTGAACTCCGGCCGGGTGGCTTGGTGGTGGAGTCGACCGCCGGCAATACCGGCATCGGCCTTGCGCTTGTTGCCAATGCGCGCGGCTATCGCACGATCATCGTGATCCCCGAAACACAGAGCCAAGAGAAGAAGGATGCGCTGAGACTGTTCGGCGCGAAGCTCGTCGAGGTACCTGCCCTGCCCTTCTCAAACCCGAACAATTATCAGCATGTTGGCCGGCGGCTCGCCGAGGAGTTAAAGAAAACGGAAGAGAATGGCGTCATTTTCGCCGATCAGTGGAATAACCTCGATAATAGCAAAGCGCATTATATCTCCACCGGCCCGGAGATTTGGGAGGAAACCGAAGGGAAAATCGACGGCTTCATCTGTTCGGTCGGTTCGGGTGGCACGCTCGCCGGCGTATCGCGCTATTTGAAAGAGAAGGACAAAGACATCACGATCGGCGTCGCCGATCCACGCGGCGCCGCAATGTACCACTATTTCAAGGATGGTGAGGCAAAGTCGACCGAAGGCGGTTCGATCACGGAAGGGATCGGTCTCGGCCGGGTGACGGCGATCGTAAAGGAAATGATCGTCGACAAGGCCTATCTCATTCCCGATGAAGAAGCCGTACCGGTCGTATTCGATTTGCTCGCGCAAGAGGGTCTCTGCCTCGGCGGCTCGACCGGCATCAATGTCGCCGGCGCGATCCGTCTAGCCAATGAGCTCGGTCCCGGGCACACGATCGTGACGATTCTCGCCGACGGAGGCAGCCGCTATCAATCCAAGCTGTTCAACCCGGCTTTCCTGAGATCGAAGAACCTGCCGGTGCCGCAATGGCTCGAAGATTCCTCGCCCGACATCACGCCACCGTTCGTAAAGAGCTAGCGCGATGGCGACGGACTGTCTCTTTCGCGAGGATTCCTACTTGAGAAACTGCGAGGCCCGGGTGGTCGCAGTGACGGACCGAGGCGGTCTCGTCCTCGATCGCACCGTCTTTTACGCCACCTCGGGAGGCCAGCCTGGCGACAGCGGCACGCTGACGCGCACCGATGGCGCCGTGGCGCCGATCGCCACGGCCGTCTACACCGATCCGGCCAAGAGCGAGATCGCGCACGTGCCGCTGGAGGGTACTCCTCAGTTCAGAGTGGGCGACGTGGTGACTGCCGCCATTGAATGGGACAAGCGCCATGCGCGAATGCGGGTGCATACCGCGCTGCATCTGCTGTCAGCCGTTCTGCCTTACGCGGTGACGGGCGGCTCCGTCGGCGACGGCGACGGCCGGCTCGATTTCGACATTCCGGATGCCGGGCTGGACAAAGACGAGGTCGGCGCGCGCGTGAACGCGCTGATTGCGCGCGATGCCCCGGTAACGAGCCGCTGGATCAGCGATGACGAACTCGCCGCCAATCCCGGCCTCGTCAAGACGATGTCGGTCAAGCCGCCGATGGGCACCGGCCAAGTGCGTTTAATCGAGATCGAAGGCATCGACCTGCAGCCATGTGGCGGAACGCATGTGCGCTCGACCGCGGAAATCGGAACGGTGCGGGTGACCCAAATTGAAAAGAAAGGCAAACAGAACCGCCGCGTTCGTCTGGCGTTGGTAGGGTGACGCCAAACTCCGGCTCATTTTTAATTCATGAGAACAGCGCCATGAGTGATTCCATAGAGCCCGCGAGCCCCTGGCTGAAATCAACCACGTGGGTCGCCGAGAGAATCGGCCGGCCTGGGTTTACGGTCATTGACGGGTCCTATTATCTGCCGGCCCAGAAACGCGATGCCAAGGCAGAGTACCTCGAGGGTCACATTCCGGGCGCGGTGTTCTTCGATATTGACGCCATCGCGGACCATTCGACCGACCTGCCTCATATGCTGCCGGGTCCGGAAGCCTTCGCCGAGGCCGCCGGCAAGCTCGGCATCAGCGACAAGGACACGATCGTCGTCTACGACGGCCTAGGCCTCTTCGCTGCCCCGCGCGTGTGGTGGACCTTCCGCATCTTCGGCGCGAAGGATGTCTTCATTCTCGACGGCGGCCTCCCCGCCTGGAAGGCCGAAGGCCGCGAGACGGAAGCCGGCGAAGTCAAGCCTTCCCCGCGCAGCTTCACAGCCGACATGAACACCCGCGCCGTGGCCATGATGGAAGATGTCCAGATGGCGCTCAACCAGAGGGCGATCGACGGCAATGGCGCGCAGGTGGTCGACGCCCGCTCGCCCGGACGGTTCGCCGGCCGGGAGCCGGAGCCGCGACCCGGCCTGCGCGCCGGTCACATGCCTGGCGCACGCAACGTACCCTCCTCTTCCCTGGTGGAGAATGGCCGCTTGGCCTCGCGCGAGCATATCGCGCAAGCCTTCGCAAAGGCGGGCGTCGACACCGACAAGCCGGTGATCACGACGTGCGGGTCCGGGGTCTCCGCAGTCATTCTCGCGCTTGCGCTCGACGCACTCGGCAAGCCGATGCCTCGGGTCTACGATGGCTCCTGGTCGGAATGGGGCGGAAGACCGGAGCTTGAGGTGGTGCGCGAGTAGCTCACGCGCTCATCGGCCCTTGCTCCGAAGCACGCAAGCGCGAGCGATAATAGTCGAGCACGAAAAGACGGATATGGGATGATAGATTGGCGGCCGGTCGGTTGAGATCGATCTCGCCGAGCAGCGATTTAACAGGCACCTGGCGATCCTCGGCAATCTCGTGCAGTCCCTCCCAAAAAACATCTTCCAGCGTGACGCTCGTCTTATGGCCACCGATCGTCACAGAACGTTTGACCACCAATGATTTCATCGTCGCCACCTCCTAGGATCGTCTCCCACGCTCGTCGACACATCCCACACCCATCTGGATTCGCGTCTCCGCGAGATTCGTTTTGCGGATTATAAGAAGCAAAAAGGAATACGCGAGGCTGGAATTTCGCTGCATGCTATTCGCGCCACGCAGTTGTGTAATGCACGCCGAACGAGATAGGCGACGGCGAACGCGCGAACGCGCGCTAAGGCTGTAGCCATATGATCGCCATCGGCAGCCATGCTATAGGCGCGAACAAAACAACCCGTGCGCGCGCAAAGCCCGGCGATCTATCGTGCAGGAGCGACGCGGACGCGCGGGTTTTGCCGGATCAGCGCAAAATTTGACTGAGGAAGAGCTTCGTGCGCTCGTGTCGCGGATGAGCGAAAAACTCGTTCGGCTCGTTGATCTCGACGATCTGCCCCTCATCCATGAACACGACGCGATCGGCCACCTCGCGGGCGAAACCCATCTCGTGCGTGATGACCAACATGGTCATTCCGTCCTCGGCGAGCCCGACCATCGTGTCGAGCACCTCCTTGACCATCTCGGGATCGAGCGCCGACGTCGGTTCGTCGAACAACATAATCTTCGGACTCATGCAGAGCGCGCGGGCAATTGCTACGCGCTGCTGCTGTCCGCCGGATAACTGCCCGGGATATTTGCCGGCCTGTTCGGGAATCTTGACCCGCATCAGATAATGTAGGGCGATCTGCTCGGCCTCTTTCTTCGGCATCTTGCGCACCCAGATCGGCGCCAGGGTGCAGTTGTCCATGACCGTCAGATGAGGAAACAAGTTGAAGTGCTGAAACACCATGCCGACTTCACGGCGAACTTCGTCGACCTTTTTCAGATCGTTGGTCAATTCGACGCCATCCACCAGAATACGGCCCTGCTGGTGCTCCTCCAACCGGTTGATGCAACGGATCATGGTCGACTTGCCTGAGCCCGAGGGGCCGCAAATGACGATGCGTTCGCCACCCATCACCTTGAGATTGATGTCGCGCAGCACATGAAACTGGCCGTACCATTTGTTCATGTCAATGAGCTGCACGGCCACGGCCGTATTGAGCGGCATCGGCTTGAAGCGTTGAGCGCCGTTGGCTATTCCATTCATGGCGCAATCCCTCAACGCTTGTCGCCGCTGGCGAGACGGGCTTCCATCGCGCGGGCATAGCGCGACATGCCATAGCAAAAGACGAGATAAAACATCGCCGCCAGCGCGTAGCCGGTGGTGCTGGTCACCGGGGTGGCCCATTTTGGATCGATGCGGGCAACCTCGATGGTGCGCAGGAAGTCGAAAATGCCCACTATGAGCACCAGCGTGGTGTCCTTGAACAGTCCGATATAGGTGTTGACGATGTTGGGGATCGTGACCTTCAGCGCCTGTGGCAGAATAATCAGCCGCATTCTCTGCGGATAAGTCAGACCGAGAGCCATCGCGCCTTCGTCCTGACCATGCGGTATGGCCTGCAGCCCGCCACGCACGACTTCCGCCATATAGGCGGAAGCAAACAATGCGAGGCCGATCATCGCGCGCAACAGCTTATCGGGCTCGAACTGCTGCGGGACAAACAGCGGCAGCATCACGCTCGCCATAAACAAGACGGTGATCAGCGGCACGCCGCGGACGAACTCGATGAAGAGGGTTGAGAACAGCCGCACGGCCGGCATGCGCGAGCGACGGCCGAGCGCGAGCACGATGCCGATCGGCAGCGACACCACGATTCCGACTGCGGCCAGCACGATCGTAACGAGAACGCCGCCCCACAATACGGTGTCGACCACCGGCAGACCGAAAGCGGGCAAACCATGCAGCAAAATGATGGAGCCGACCGGCAGCACGATGAAGAAGTACACTGCGCCGAGATCGCGGCGCGGCGCATTGAGCCACAGCAACCAAGCGATCCCGAAAGTAAGCATCGCGAAGAACACATCCACTCGCCATCGCTCGGGGATGGGATAGGAGCCGTAGACGAAGTAGGCGGCGCGCTCGTAGACGAAAGGCCAGCAGGCCCCGATCTCGCGATGCTGCACCACCTCGCGGCAGGCGTCGCGATCGGTGCCGCTCCAGACCGCGTCGAGCACCAGGAATTTCAGCAATTCAGGAAGTGCCCAGACCAACAGAAGCGCGATCAGAATCGTCAGCGCAATGTTGAAGGGGGTCGACAGGAGGTTGTCACGCAGCCACCCGAGCGCGCCGGTCATTGTCTTTGGCGGCGGCCGTGCATCGATTTGCGCGCGACGCACGAACGCGAGGTCGGCAACCGCGAGATCGCCTTCAGCCATGGTCATGGCGGGGACCTCATCGCTCCACCAGTGCCATGTGCCTGTTGTAGAGGTTCATCACCAAGGAGGTCACGAGACTGATGGTCAGATAAACCAACATCGTGATGGCGACGACCTCGACCGCCTGCCCGGTTTGGTTAAGAACCGTTCCGGTGAATACTTGGACAAGATCCGGATAGCCGATTGCGACCGCCAGCGAGGAGTTCTTGATCAAATTCAGGTATTGATTGGTCAGCGGGGGCACGATCACCCGCATGGCCTGCGGTACGACGATCAGCCGCAGCGTGGGCCCCGAACGCAGGCCCAGCGAATAGGCCGCCTCCGTCTGCCCGCGCGCCACCGCCAAAATTCCGGCGCGGACAACTTCCGCGACAAATGCGGCGGTGTAGGTCGACAGGCCGAAGAGAAGAGCCAAGAATTCCGGCTGCACATTGACGCCGCCGAGGATGTTGAAGCGGCCGGCTTTGGCGTAATCGAAAGCGAGCGGGAAGCCGAGCACCGCGGCGACCGCGAGCGGTAAGCCGATCACCAGCGCAAGCGAAACCCAGAGCACCGGCGCGCGCTTACCCGTCCGCATCTGGCGATGACCCGCCCAATAGTGAAAAGCGACGGCGCCGGCAATGCCGAGCGCAAAGGCGATCATCACCCAGCCGAAACCCGGTTGCGGCACCGGCTGGGGCAGGATCAGCCCACGGTTGTTTAGATAAATGCCGCCCGGTGCGGTGTAGCTTTCCCGAACGATCGGCAGCGCCTTGAGGACGGCGTTGTACCAAAACAAAAGTTGCAGCAGCAAAGGAATATTGCGGAGGATTTCGACATATCCGCCTGCAGCCTTGGCCACCAGCCAATTGCCCGACAGCCGCGCGATGCCGATGATGAAGCCGATGATGCTGGCAAATACGAGGCCGATGCCGGCCACCAACAGCGTATTGAGTAGACCAACCCAAAACGCACGGCCGTAGGTTGAGGCTTGCGCGCTATAGCTGATCAGCGTCTGGCTGATGTCGAAGCCGGCGGTGGTGTCCCAGAATCCGAAGCCGGAAGCGATATGGGCGCGCCGCAGGTGGTCGATCGCGTTAACCGTCGCGCCATAAACCACAAGCCCAACGAGAACGCACAAGATTATCTGATAGGCGAACCCGCGCATGCGAGGGTCGTTATAGAACGCAACTTGCGCAGGGCTCGTTTCGGTCGAAGTCTCTGCCGACATGGATCTCGCCGTGCGGTCACGGCGTCCGTTTGGCTAGTTGCTCAAGCCTCGCCGGGGCCACGCCCTCTGCGGTGATTCGCCACTCAGCGGATCGGTGGCGCATACTGGATTCCGCCTTTGGTCCACAGCCGATTGAGGCCGCGATCGATCTTGAGCGGGGAATCCTTGCCGACATTGCGGTCGAACACTTCGCCATAATTACCGACCAGCTTGACGATACGCACTGCCCAGTCGTTGGTCAGGCCGAGTTGTTCACCATAATTGCCTTCCGTGCCGACAAAGCGCTTGATCTTCGGATTGGTCGATTTCTTCATCTCATCGATGTTCTGTTGATTGATACCAAGCTCCTCGGCATTGATCATCGCAAACAGAACCCACTTGACGATATCAAACCACTGATCGTCACCATGGCGGACGGCTGGACCAAGCGGCTCCTTGGAGATGATCTCCGGCAACACGATGCTGTCGTCGGGGTTCGATAGCCGCAACCGCTCTGCGTATAGGGCAGAGGCGTCGGTGGTGTAGGCATCGCAGCGGCCCGCATCATAGGCTTTGACCGCCTCGTTGGCGGTGGCGAAGGTCACCGACTTGAGCTGCATATTATGGGCGCGGAAAAAATCGGCAAGATTGAGCTCAGTCGTCGTACCCTGCTGCACGCAGATCGAGGCACCGTTGAGCTCGAGCGCAGAGTTCACTTTGAGTCCCTTGTGCACCATGAAGCCCTGACCGTCGTAATAGTCAACGCCAGTGAAGTTGAGGCCGAGGGAGGTGTCGCGAGAACTCGTCCAGGTAGTATTACGCACCAGCACATCGACTTCGCCCGATTGCAGGGCGGTGAAGCGATCCTTTGCCGACAGAGGCACGAATTTCACCTTTTCGGTGTCATTGAAAATGGCAGCCGCGATCGCCCGGCAGACATCGACATCGAGGCCGGTCCAATGACCCTTGGCATCGGGCAGACCGAATCCGGCGAGCGTACCGTTGGCGCCACAGATGAGCAGGCCGCGGTCTTTGACGGTCTTCAGCGTCTGAGCGGAGGCGGCCTGCGCAACGAAAATGACTGCAAGCGCGAATACGGTGGCGATTTTTTTCATATATCTGCCTCTTTGGCGCGAATTCGAACAAGGCGTCCCCTTGGCCTGAGCAATCCTTGCGCCGGCGCGCTCGACCGCCGGCATGCAAATAGATTGTGCCACTCACCCCGCGAAAGGCCCCTCGCCTTTTCACATCTCAGAACGATCGGCTCGGAAGGTCAAGGGGTTGACGCTTCGCGTCTTGTTCGCGGTATATGGCCGAAGTCTTAACAGCATCCATAATTGTCCAGCCGGCCCCATAATCCATGACCAAAAAACCTCAGCACCCAAGATCACTCGAGCCGGCTACGCGGCTGGTGACCGCCGGCCGCGACCCCCGGTCGCAATTCGGTTTCGTCAATCCGCCGGTCTATCATGCTTCGACCGTACTCTATCCGACTGCCGCCGATCAGATGGCCCACCGCTCCCGTTATCAGTACGGCCGTCGCGGCACGCCTACGACGGAGGCGCTTCAGGACGCCTTGCGTGCGATCGAAGGCGAGCAATGCGCATACGTCGCGTTGCTGCCGTCGGGATTAGCCGCCATTTCCACGGCGTTGTTGTCCGTTGCCGGCAGCGGCGATCACATCCTGGTCACCGACAGCGTCTACCGGCCGACCCGCAACTTCTGCGATGGACTCTTCGCGCGCATGGGCGTGCGCACCACCTATTACGACCCCGGCATCGGTGCTGCCATCGCCGACTTGTTTGAGCCGAGCACCCGCGCGGTTTTCGTCGAGGCGCCCGGCTCGCAGAGCTTCGAAATGCAGGACATCCCTGCCATCGCCGCGGCCGCCCACGCGCGCAATGCCGTCGTGCTGATGGACAACACCTGGGCGACACCACTTTATTTCGACGCCTTTGACAAAGGTGTCGATCTGTCGATCCAGGCCGGCACCAAATACATCGGCGGCCATTCCGACATCATGTTCGGCTGCGTCTCCGCAAATGCGGCAACGGCCGAAGCACTCAAGGATACTGTCAATTTCCTCGGCGCCTGCGTCGGGCCCGACGACGTTTATCTCGCACTCCGTGGATTACGCACGCTCGACGTCCGCCTGGCGCGGCATTTCGAGTCCGGCCTGCGGGTCGCACGCTGGCTTGCGCGGCGGCCGGAGGTTTCACGCGTCCTCTATCCCGCGCTCGAGGGCGACCCTGGTCATGCGTTGTGGAAGCGCGACTTCACCGGCGCCAGCGGCTTATTCAGCCTGGTGCTGAAGCCCGTCAGCGAAAAGGCGGTGCATGCCTTCATGGACGCACTTACCCTGTTCGGCATGGGATATTCGTGGGGCGGTTTCGAGAGCCTGGTGATCCTCTTCGACTGCGCCGAGTATCGCACCGCCACGCAATGGACGCCGGAAGGCCCGACACTGCGTATGCATATCGGCTTGGAAGATACCGGCGATCTCATCGCCGACTTGCAACACGGCTTTGAAGCAATGGCGAGGACAGGCTAAAGCGTGGAGCCCTGGATAATGCCACGGGCCCCCTTCTCTTGTGGTGAGGATCAGGAGTTGCGTCTCTTTCCTTCCTCCGCCGCACGCTTGAGTTCCTCGTCGGATAGCATTCGTTTATCCGGATCGGCCGTCTCGTGGTCTTCAAGCGGGAACCGAAGCTTTTCCATGTACGGAGTTGGCTCCTTGCGCCGGAACCCCGCAAACTCCTTTGCATAATATTCCCGCGCTTCTTTGACGCTTTTTGCTTCGGTGACGATGTCATGCATCAAGTTGAGCGCGAGGAAGTTCGCCTGCTCATCATGACACCGTGCAGATACCTCACCTGCGGTTCGCTCGACGATCACGCTGCCGTCAAATTCGGCCAAAGGCGTCACCTTGTCCGGGGGCACACGATAGTCGATGACCGACTCGATCGAGTCGATGTGGGGCGCCGGAAAGTCATGCCGATGAAATGCCTTCGACGCGAGAATCCGCTTCCATTGACCTCGCTTGTACCAAGTGAGGACATTGTCCGTCGCCTCGTCGGGCTCGCCGTATTGATCGATGACGAGTTGGGCCGCTTCGCGGGTCTCCTGCGGCCAATCTCGGATTCGTTCCGTTCCTGCTCCATCGCGCATTGAATTAACCTCCAGAGTTCGTTCTGATTGCCCGAAGGGTTTCGCTTCTGGAACGTCTGAGTCCGGCGAGAGTTCGGCAGTGGCCATACCGGGCGGCTTCAACCTGATGAGCGCCTCCAAAGCCCATGGGAGCGCCTGTCGTGACAAACCTTCGCGCCAAAATTCATGCGGCGAGCATGCAAGCTAGCGGAACGTATCCAAACGGCTAACGTTTTAGATACAAGTTCGATGTTCGAGAGATCGAATAGTAGGACTGGAGAGAGCCCCCGGCGTAAAAACCGGAGGCTCTCGAACTTTTTCGGCGTGGTCACGGGCCGGCTCATTCGCCCGAAGCGCACGTGGGGCGCCCTGGCCTCTTTCCCGGAGAGGGAATGCACCATGTTCACTCTGACAAGCCCCAGCTTTGACAACGGCGACCGCATACCGGCTGAAAACATTCGCGACGCCGGCAATTTGTCGCCGCAACTCGATTGGACGGACCCTCCGAAGGGAACGAGGAGCTTTGTGCTTACGATGGAGGATCCGGATGCGCAGGCACCGGCGTTCCGGCACTGGATGGTCTACAATATCCCACCTACACGCCGGCATCTTGCAGCTGGACGCAGTTCGAGTGCGAGGACGGAAGACCTCCCGCACGCCTATAACGATTTCGGCGATCTCGCTTACGATGGCCCACAGCCGCCTGCGGGCGATCCTCCGCACAGTTATCGGTTTCGCCTTGCTGCACTGAGCGTTCCAAAGCTCGAAATGGGAGAGCAGCCTTACGCAGGCGATGTGTGGGCGCGCGCTTACGTGCTGGGTGAAGCGGAACTGATCGGAACCTACGCCCGCGAGGCGTGACTGAACTCTCCGCACCATAGCGCGTTCAAAGCAACAGGCGTTGTGGAGACAGAGCGATGCCCTTCCTTCTCTCGAGTCCCGCTTTCTCCGATGGTTCACCAATCCCTGGCAAATACACACGAGAGGGCGAGAACCTTTCACCGCCTCTACGCTGGTCCGGAGCGCCCGCAGGCACACGCAGCTACGCACTGGTCGTGGAGGACCCGGATGCGCCCAATCGCGTTTTTCGGCATTGGGGCCTGTTCAACATTCCGGCAGACCGTGAGCGTCTTCCGGAAAGCATTGAAACCGGCCCAGAAGCCAGTCACGTCACTCCGGTAGCAAACGACTTCGGGAATACCCAGTACGATGGCCCGGAGCCGCCGGCAGGCGGCGGCGTGCACCACTACCATTTTCATTTGGGAGCGCTCGACGTGCCGAACTTGGACATTCCGGCACAAGCCGGAATGGAGGCGCTCTGGGCGGAAGCTCGCAAACATACGCTCGCCGAGGCAGAGCTCGTCGGCACCTACGAGCGGTAAGTGATCGCCAACACTCCCCGAGGTATCGCCCGTTTCGATTCGGCGGCCGCTATGGCGCAGGCCATCGGATCGTTCCTTCATGGATACGATGTGGCCAGTCTCAGCGGGTCTCCCATGCTGGATCGGGCGATGCCCGCCGTGAATCAGCCGCCTCGGCGCTTACGGGAATGGGTGTATTCGATCGGCGGCATGACCGAAGCGGTGAGCCGCAAGAAGATGCGAAGGATTGGATTCGACCGCATCGCCGCCTGGCTTACAGAGTTAATGCCCGCGCAGTCCTATCCGGCCGCTTTCATCGGATCCTCGAATGGCGGCCTTGTGCATCTCGCGGCGGCGTTACGGGTGCCGTGGCTGCCGCAGACGTTCCTGTCACCGGTTCGGCATTTCTGGAGCGATCCCGACGACGCAAAAGCCAGCTTTGCCTGGGGGTGCGCTGTAGCGGACGACATCGTGCGAAATCATCCAAATCTATCGGTACATCACATGCACGATCCGAACCAAGATCGCCTGATGCTCAAGACCATGGCCTACTTCCGACTCAAGTACACGAGTCTGCCACTGTCCTATCGCGAGTTTCTCAGCCAATCCCTTCCGGAAGGAAGTACCCTCTTTGTTGACGACTGCACGCAGCGTTGGCCCGTCACGCGCATCAGCGATCGCTCGGTTTTTCAATTCGGGGCCGTGGGCGGGGCGGATACCCAGGAGTATCTTCATGGTGGCGTGCGGGTTCGCGAATATCTCGCCCGGTACGGAATTGACCGTGCGCGATGGGATCCTCCGGAACCAAACGATACCGCGCCCGAGGCCGAATGGGGATTCGAGCCGGCCTTGATCGGCGAGCTTTCGGCGCTGGCGGACACGCACCGATGGCGGCTCATTCGCATTCAATTCGAAAATCCAGAGGCCCTCAGTTGGCTCGCAGCGAGGACTTACGAGGCCTGGTATCGCGAGCTCGGCTGCACCCCTGATCGCCTTCTCGTCGACAGCTTCGTGCTTTTGGACCCATATCGGACCATCCGCCTGCGAGCGGTGCCATTATGGCTGCTATTCGGCGTCGAGCGCTCCGCCGCGTTGCTCGACGAATTTCTCGATTGCAGCGGTCCTTTCGACGAGATCGGCCTCATGCTGTTCTCGCACGGCACCGAGGGCGTCGGCATCGCCTCGATCGACCGCTGGCGATCCCTATTGAGCCTCGCCCGGCGCCGGGGCTATTTCCTCGGAGTGGATGAATCCCGCTATCCACGCGATTTCGCTACTTTCACTCGATTCCACGACGCGCTCGCTCGACTCGGACTTCCGTTCGAGTTGCCGGCGCCGCTCTCATTGCCCCGATTTGAGCAACTCTTACGCCAACTCGGCCCTCAATTTGGAATCAACATAGTCGATTTGAAATTGAATTGATGCACAACGATACTACGCGCGAGGAACATCGATAGCTGCGAGAAATTCCATAACCGCGGCGGACAACTGGTGCGGGGCCGTGTAGCACAACGTGTGGGCGACGCCTGAAAGTTGCACAAACTGTCCTTTGGGCAGGAGCGAAGCCAATTCGCGCGCCCAGCCGTCGGGGCAAATCGGATCGTATTCGCCGCGAACCACAAGAGTGGGCGCTTGGATGTGCGGCAACTGGTCTTCGATGTGATCGTCGAGCGAGTACTGAAAGGTCCGCAGCACGCGAAAATAGCCGGACTTCTTGTATTCGTCCCAGGTCACCGGATCCAATGAGGGCGGATTGTAACGTCCGTTCTGGCGCCAACGGATGTACTGACGCAGCCATGTGCGCTCCTTCGGCGGGGCGGTGGGGCCTTGCAGCACCGCCGCTGCGACCATCGAAGGGTGGCGCACTGCCAGTTGCGCGATAATTTGGCAGCCTTGCGAATTCCCGACGAATGTAGCGCGTTGCAGGCCGACGGCGGGCATCCAGCGGGCCAACGCGTCGGCAAGTCCTTTCATGTCGAGCACCTTTTCGGGATGCCCGCTGCCGCCGAATCCAGGCTGGTCGGGCACGTACACACGGCAATCGCGGGATAGCTCGCACGCGGCGGGCATCATGTAGCGCTGCGACAAACCAAGCCCGTGCACAAGAACCACGAGCGGCATCGGCCACGAGGTGTCGATGACCTCGGAAACCACCGAATACATCGCCACTGCATCCACTTGGGTGGCGATGCTCCGGAAATCCGCTCTGCGCCGCGTCCCGAATGCCGGCTCCCTGGGCACTTCTACGTTATCCTCTGCCGGCGGATTCGACGCCTCAGGCGACTGCGCCCTTGCCGGCTCCGCGCATGACGAATTGCAGATTTCGTAGATAAACAAAGACACCAAAAGCCTGGCCGATGATGAACACAGGATCGCGGCGATAAATGGCGTAGCCGAGCAGCATGAAGCCGCCGCCGATGGAGAAGATCCAGAACGCGGTCGGCACCACGCTCTTGCCGGCACGTTCGGACGCAATCCACTGCACCACAAAGCGCATGGCGAACATGAACTGTGCCACATAGCCGATAAGGATTCCCCAATCCCACGTGCCCAGGAACACGTTCTGCAAATAGCCGCCAACCGACCGGGCGATTTCGATCAACATCAGTTCTTTCCTTTATGACCTACAATCCTTGTGCGGGTATCGCCAGGAACTCGCTTCACCTCGCCGCCAACCAAAATCATCCCGCCCTAGTCCTCCGTAATCTCAGGGATGCGCTTGCGGCGGCGGATCAGCCACCAAACGCCGGCGAGGTCGAGGATGCCAATCCACAAGCGGTCCCAAAATCCGTAGTTTGATACGCCGTGCGACCGCGGCCGATCGATGACGTCAACATAACCGACCGCAAAGCCTTCCCGGCGGACCAGCGCCGGTAGAAAACGATGCAATCCGTCAAAATAAGGAAGCGCGAGAAAGACATCGCGGCGGAATGCCTTTAGACCACAGCCGGTATCACGGGTGCCGTCGCGCAACACCGCGCTGCGCACCGCGTTCGCCGTGCGCGACTGGAATTTCTTGAAGCCGGTATCTTTGCGACCCAGGCGCTGCCCGGCGATTAAACCCATGCCAGGGCCGCCGGCCTCAAGCGCCTGCAACATGGCCGGCATAAAGGCCGGGTTGTTTTGCCCGTCGCCGTCGAGCGTGATCACCAATGACGCCCGCGCCGCCCGCACACCGGAGCGCACGGCGGCGGACTGGCCGCACGAGATCGCGTGACGGACCTGGCGCAGCGATGGATAGTCCGGCAACAGCCGCTTGATCTCGGCGGCGGTACCGTCGGTCGAGCCATCATTGACGTAAACGACTTCGAACGACCAACGGCCGTCCAACGCGGCGGCGATTTCCGCGACCAGAGGTGCGATATTCCCGGCTTCGTTGCGCACCGGCACGACAACGGATACCGCCGGACCGCTCGTATTCATTGCAATGCTGACCCCGTTTGCGCGAGCTCTTAAGGGGCGAGCAGCGCGCGGGCAACCGCTTTGAGACGCCGTCGCGACGGCCCGGGTAAGGAGCGCACTTTGCCTTCGGGGCCGATGGTGAAGCCGAGCCGGCGAAGGGCGAAATAGCGCCGCACGAAAAGCGCCCCAATCGTGCCGACCACCGCGCCCGCAAGGACGTCGCTCGGATAATGCGCGGTGACCATGATCCGGCTGACCAGAATGGCCAGCGCGTAGGCCCACAGCAGCGCACGAGCGCGCGGAAACAAGCTACCGAATGAGACCAGCACCGAGAACGCGGTGGTCGCGTGGCCCGACGGCAAGCTGGCGAAGGCCCAGTGCCATGTGAACGGCTTAAATAAAAACGGATGAGAACCTCCCTCTACCAGCGGCCGCGCCCGTCCGATCATCCCTTTGACGACCGCGACGAATAGCCCCGGCATGCCGATCGCGAGGAAAAGATATCCGACACGGACCATCACCGCTGCCACGACGGCTTGCGACATGCGCGTCAGCGGCGTCGGCAGCGCGGCGAGCAACAAGAAAAGGATTCCGAGCGGCCAGAGAAACCAGCCGGACTTGCCATAATCGGTAATCTGATCGAATCCCCAGGGCAGTCCAGGCGGCAGGCGTAGAACGGCACGGATCGCGCGGGCATCGACGAAGCCCATCACAAGCAGCATTAGTGCGGTGAAGGCGACCGCCACAAGCGCCGATTGCCACCAGACAAGCGGCCAAAACAGGGCGCCACAACGCGGCGCTCGCGTTAGCGCCACAACCGCCGTCGCCACATTGCGGTTGCAACGGCGCAGCGGCTGCAAGACCATCGCACCGCCGGTATGTTTCAGCTCGGGAAGCATGCTCATAACGTCTTACCGGCCGACCGACCGGAACATGGTAAGCTTCACCGGCCGTCCGACGCTGATGTTATAGCCGTCGATATGCCGACTGATCGCATAGCGCAGCCCGATCGCGTTGGCGCGCTGGACGAAGCTGCGCTCGCTACGCGGATCAATGAGCGCGAAGCGGCACGGGCCTTTTTTGAGGAATTCGGCGGCGCCTGCGGCATCGGTGAACTTGGTATCGGTACCGAGCAGGAAAACGAGGCTGGGCTCCTGGTAATAACCGGTCGTGGCAACGTGCGGAGTGTTGCAGCCTGTCGCTTCCACCGCTTCGGCCACCAGTTTGCTCGGAAACAGCGCGGGCATCAGCGGGAATGTGATGGCGTAGACCGTGATGCCGATCAGCACCGACGCCGCCGCGCCGCGCAGTAGCGCGCGTTCGGGTCCGTCCACGTCGTAAAGCCACCAGGCGAAGAGGCCGAATATGAGTGCCGCGGCTGCGGTCGGCCAAGCCGCCAGGCCGAGGTCGTGATCGATAGTTATGAAACCCACAACGACAACGATTGCGATGACCACCGGAAATATGAACCAACCGACCGTTCCACGCACCAGCCACGGTTTCTTGTAGAGCGCGCCACTCTCCAAGGCGCCGGCAATAACGATGGCGATCGCCGGATAAAGCGGCAGCACGTAATGCGGCAGCTTGGTCACGACCGCCTCGAACGCCAGCCACGAGGGAGCCAGCCAGGCGAGCAGAAATTGCGTGGCCGGCTCGCGCCGCGCCTTCCAGACCGCCGGCGCCGCAAGTCCGGCCAACACCGACCCGGGCCAGAAGGTGACCCAGAACAGGAGAACGTAATAGCCGGGCGGCGCACCGTGCGCCTCCTGTCCGCTCGCGACCTTGGCCAGCATGTCATGGCCAATGGCGTCGGTGAAAAAAGTGTCGCCGGATTTCAAGGCGATAGCGACGAACCAGGGCAGCACCAGGAGCAGCATCCAGGCAACGCCCGCCAATGGCCGCAGCGCCGATAGCCAATGCACCGAGCGGTTGAGGATTGACAGCGTCAGCGCGGTGAGCGCGACAAACATCAGGATCAGCGGCCCTTTGACTAGAACGCCGGCGGCCATGGCCGTCCACAGAATCGCCGGCAACCCCCAACCGATCGGCGCCTCAGGCGTACGCCGCCGCGTGAGATAAATGCGGCCCAGCGCACCCATGGCGGCGACGCACGTAAACAGAAGCGTCGCATCCGTCTTGCCGAGGCGCGCCTCCACCCCGAGCAGGACCGAGCTTGCCATCATCAGCGCCGAAAGAAGCGCGGCGCGGCGCCCGACGAAAGCGAGGGCGGCCCAGTAGGTCAGCAGGACGGCGAGTGTTGCCCCGATGAGCGAAGGCACTCGATAGAGCCAGATCGTCGTGCGGGCCTGCGGCACACCAACGGCTTCGCCGGCTTTCACCGCCGCGGCCTGGAGCCAATAAATTCCGACCGGTTTTTTGTACCGCACCTCGTTCTGGAAGCGGATATCGACATACTGGCCGCTCTCGATCATCTGCTTGGAGGCTTGGGCGAAGCGTGCCTCGTCGCGATCGACCGGCGGGATTTGGAAAAAGCCGGGCAGAAAAGCGAGCAGCGAAAACAGCACCAAAACCACCGCCGAACGCCGGTGTGAATGGGCAGCGTAATCGATCGCGGCCGAGAGGCCGCGAGCCGGTCCGAGCGATTTCCGCGCTGACGTGGTGTTGGTGGTCATCGAAAAGCGTCGGTTCCGCTGCGGTCTGGCGATTGGGCGCGGACCATAGTGCCAACCGGCGCACCTGTCATTCACCAGTGAACGGAGCCACGCCGGCACGGCGCGGGTCCATCCCATCAAGTTCCCGCAGCGGCACTTGCGGCCTTTTGCCGGGGCTAAACTCAGCACGGTCGGGGTGCGCCGCCACGATCTTTTCGGCCCTATGCGGCGTCAGCATGCGCAGGTGCTCTCGTTCGTGTGGCACAGGCCGCGCCTCCGCATCGGCAACTTCATGCGCCGACAATTCTCCGGCGGCCAACGCGCGCTCGAGGACGCGATTGCGCGCCTCACGCGCGGCCTGCGGATAACGATCGGGACGGCGCCGTTCCGGCGACTGCGGCAGCGCCACCAAAAGCGCGGCCTGAGCGAGCGTCAGCTTGCGCGGCTCTTTGCCGAAATAAGCAAGCGAGGCAGCGCGGATGCCTTCCAGGTTGCCGCCGTAGGGGGCGAGCGTGAGATAAAGCGATAAAACCTGCTTTTTGCTCAACAGCATTTCAATCTCGATCGCGCGGACGATCTGGCGCAGTTTGGCTTCAATGGTGCGATGACGGCGTGGCTCCAGCAGCCGCGCAACTTGCATCGTCAAAGTCGAACCGCCGGATACGACGTGTCCGCTCGTGATCCACTGGAGTGCGGCGCGCCCCAGTGCCCTCAAATCGACGCCGTGGTGCTCGTAGAAGCGTTTGTCCTCGTAGGCAAACAAAAGCTTGAGGAAACGGGGATCGACCTCGTCTACCGTGGCCTGGAATCGCCAACGCCCCTGCGGCGTCGCATAGGCATGCACCACTTTTCCATTCCCATCGAAAACGAGACGGGAGTAGACGAGATGCCGCCCGAGCGGGGGCGGCCCTAGCGCATACACATACGTACTCGCCGCAACCATCGCCGCGAAAGCGACTACGGCAATTCCCGCGAGGATAAGGCGCCCTCGCTTCATTTTCCGACCATTTCATCGGCCGCGCCTCCGCTGCCGGGATATTTCAGCCGGCACACGCCCTCCGGAATTTGCCGCGGCAGCAAAGACAACCCCTACGTCACTTTCCCACGATCGCTACCCTGACAAGCGATGGTGTCGAGGACATGGCGGGCAGGAGAAGACTGCGGCGGCGGGTTTAGTGCCCTGCCGGTTACCAGGCCTCTCCAATGCCGAAAGAATTACTGCTGCAAACAACTCCAGGTTCTTGTTTTACAAAAGCAATTCTGCAGACGGGAACCGGAAGACGAGATCTCCAGTTGGGCCCGCATCGACGGCACCGCCTTCCCATGCGCCCAAGACCCGGGTAAACCAACGTCCGGACCCCGTAGCTCAGCTGGATAGAGCATCAGCCTTCTAAGCTGAGGGTCGTAGGTTCGAATCCTACCGGGGTCGCCAACTCCATGCTGTCCGACCCGGAGACGTGGGTGACAGCGGCGGGCTCTGCTCAACTCACGCCCGCCCACCAAGTCGCCTCCGGCACCGGCACGTAGAACAGGTGCAGGAAGATCAAGTAAGCCAAGACGCAGGCAATGAGCGGCACGACAACGGCAAGGCCAATATTGCGAGGTGTCTTCTGCGGGGTGAGATAGATCGAGGCCAGCGACAGCATCAGGAAGCTTGCCAGCCAGAACCCGAGGCCGTTGAGCACCAGAATATAAACGAGCACGATCGCGCAGAACACGAGCAAGTCGACGAAGGCATTCCGGCCCTCTCGTGTCGCACGCATGATGTCCGGGGCACGCTTCACGACAGTGCCCAGGACGACACGCCCCACCAGCAGCGCGGCCATGAACAGAATGAGATAAGTGAGGACCTGGGGAAAAATCCAGTTCCGCGGATCCGTGCCCATGGCGGACAGCGCCACCCCGCCGATGACGAACAGGACCAACCCGCTGACGAGGTCTCGGTCAAGCGCTCTTTGCACCGGTTTCCTCCCTCACATCGGCCACCGTCGCCGATAGGCTTTCGAGCGTTTCGCCCGTGCGTGCCTGTTTCCGGTCCTTGATTTGCGACCATATCACCCAAGCAACCGAGAGCGCGGTGAGCACGATGAGCACGATGTCGGTGGTGCTGCCGAAGAAGACATTCCCGTACGACGTCGCGTCGGCCAGGAACATCGACTGCACCAGCGCGGGCTCTACAATGGGACCCATAATCAGACCCAGGCCGATCGGTCCGGGGTGGAAGTCGAGCTTGCCGACAATGAAGGTGAACAGCCCGAGCCCGAGCATCATGTAGACGTCGAAGACGTCGTTGCGGATCGCATAGGAGCCGATCACAGACAAGAACAAGATCAGGGGAGCCAGCAGCCGTAACGGGATGCTGACCATCCGCGCCAGCCATGGCGAGAGCAAACTGCCGAGGACGAACGTCCAAACTCCGGCCAGCAGCAGCGACCAGCCGAACGAGTACACAAGCGTCCCATTGCTCTGGAAAAGGTCCGGGCCCGGATTGAGGCCGCGCAGCATCAGCGCGCCAGCCACCACCGCGGCAGGCGCCGACCCCGGAATGCCCAGTGTCACTAGCGGAATCATCGATGCAGGCGCACAGGCGTTATTCGCGATTTCCGACGCCGTGACGCCGCGCAGATCACCCTTGCCGTAACGGCTCCTGTCCCTGCTCCAGCGCACCGCCTCGTTGTAGGAGAGCAATGCGGCGACCGGGCTGCCGGCGCCGGGCAGGATTCCGACGAAGGTGCCGATCAAGGCGGAGCGGACGAAGTGCACCGGCTCCGCGATTACCTTCCAGATTGTCTTCAGCGCCACACCGCGCTGGGGACGATACTCGGCGATGTACTCTTTCTGGCGGCGCTCGCAGACCATCGACAACACCTGTGGGATCGCAAAGACGCCTATGAGCGCCGCGACGAGGGACACCCCGCCGCGAAGTTCCGGAATACCGAAGGTGAACCGCGAAACCGCGCCGGTATGGCTGATCCCGATGGTGCTGATCAGCATGCCGATCGCGCCGCCGGCCAACCCCTTGAGCATCGACTTGCCCGCCAGGCTTCCGATGATGGTCAGCGCGAAGACACCGATCCAGAAGAACTCGGGCGGGCCGAAGCGGAGCGCAATCGACGTCAGCGGCCAAGCAAGCAGAAGGTAGAAGATGGCGCCGAACACCGCGCCCAACGCCGCGCTGAAGCAGCTAGCGACGATGGCCTCTTGGGCGCGGCCCTGCAAGGTCATGGGATAGCCGTCGAAGGCGGTAGCCATCGCGGCCGGTGTTCCCGGGGTATTCACCAGCACCGCCGGAACGGCATCCGAGAACATCGCGCAAACGTAGAGGGCGCCCAGCATCGCCAGTCCGGCGCCGGGCGGCAGGTCAAACGTGAACGGCACGAGCAGCGCGCAGCCCATCGTAGCGGTGAGGCCGGGCAGCGCGCCGACGATCATGCCCGCCAGAACGCCTACCGTGAGCCAGAGTAGGAATACCGGTGAAAGCGCATCGATAAGGCCGTGGATCACCGTGATCCTCCTACCAGCAGAGCTGCATCCATTGTCCGGACAACGCTCCTGCGGGTCTGCCGTTGCACCAACACGTCGGGCACAAAATGAAGCACGTGCGCGAATTCATTTTCAGGCGGAGTGTCTGTCCTTGCACATAGGCGTCGCGTGCAAGGACAGATCGCGAGATGCGTCGATTGTTATTTACCGACGAGCGACAGGAGCTTCTTGTCGTACTGCACGACTTTCTCGCTGTTCACGACGAAAGCCTTGGCCTGCGCAGGGGTTTGCGACATCGGGGTGAGACCGTTCTTCTTCAGTGTGGCCTGCACGCTCGGCACAGCAACCGCCTTCTCCACGGCCTTATTGAGCACATCGACGATGGCCGATGGCGTTCCGGGCGGCGCCATGACGCCCCACGTAGTCGACGCCACGAAGCCGTGGTAGCCGAGCGATTCAAAGGTCGGGACGCCCGGCAATGCCGGCGACGGGTCGGAGCCGGAAATACCGAGCGCGCGCAGCACATCGGCATGCTCGAGGACGTGTGACGATGCGAACTCGGCCGCGTCCACGTGTCCGCCTTCGAGGTAAGGTACGATCGTCCCGACGCCTTTCGAGACGGGCACGTAGGTGATTTTGATCCCGAGCGCCTTGACGATTTCGGCGACGGCCGACTTACCGGTGCTGCCGGTGCCTGCGATGGTCACCTTGCCGGGATTGGCTTTGGCGTAGGTGACAAGGTCCTTCAGCGTCTTGAACTTGCTGTTCTTCGCGACGACGAGCGCACCCGGCGCCGTCTCGGTCATCGCGATATAGCTGAAGTCGGTCGGCTTGTAGCCGACATCCTTCCCTTGAGACGTGATAACGATGTTCGGCACGACCACGTTGGCGATCGTATAGCCGTCCGGCTTTGCGGAGTGCAGCGCGAGGAAGCCGACCGCGCCGCCGCCGCCGGTCTTGTACACGATGTGAATGTTGACGCCGAGCGCTTTCTGCATGCCCGGTTGAAGCCGGCGCGCCTGGGCATCGGATCCGCCGCCGGGCGAGTACGGAACGATGAACGTGATGTCGTGCTTCGGAAAAGTGGCCGCGTTGCTGGATCCGCACGCGGTAAAAGCCATGGACAGAACGGCCATGGAGGCCAGGACCCTGCCAGGTCGATACCTAAATTGTCTCCGTCTCCTCGTCATCGTCGTCTCCTCCTCCAGGATCGTCCCCCCTCTTTATCTCGGGTCGGGGATCGTCTTCGTTTGAATCGCCAATCAGGTGGCGATACCAATCAACGCGAGGTCCCGAACGCTCGAAGCCTCGCTCGGTGCGCAGTACAGTACAGTGAACCTCGATACCCACTGTCGTCGCGTCTGGCGTGCTGCGCTGCGAGCACGGCACGAGGCCTCCTCCCTGCCTGAAATACTACTGACGCGAGACGTTCCCGGGAATGAACCGATGGTCCGGATTTGTATTACGCTTTGTGTAACAGAAACGGTGCAACACCGGTTCAAGGGAGTCAAGCGACGGTTGCAAGCTGGTGGTACCATCGCAGCCCCAGCGGAAATGCTAGATTCGCGCTTTATCTCGCATCTGCGCAGAGCAACTTCATCGCCGAGGCCATTTTCATGGTCGACCGCGGCATGAGCGTGATCGATCGCAACTTTGGCCACCGGCGGACACAGGCGATTAATGACGCCTGGGCTCAATGTGTCCAGGCGTCTCGGCGGTTGAAAGCGAAATTGTCGGAATAGGAAATGACGCGACGCTCCGACGGCTTGGCCTCGAAGACCTGATAAGGGATGCCCTGGCGCTCGCAATAGGCAACCGCTTCCTCCTTGGTGGCAAATCGCAAACGCAACTGCTGGCGCATGTCGTTGGAGGAGGTCCAACCCATGAGCGGCTCTACCTGACGCGCGTGCTCAGGCTCGAAATCCAGCGCCCACTCTTTTGTATTGCGAAAGCCGGACTGCATGGCGGTCTTGGCCGGCTTGTAAATACGGGCAGTCATGCGATTCCCAATCTGATGCAGCAGAATCAAAACCTTAGCTGGTCGGGGCAGCAGGATTCGAACCTGCGACCTTCTGGTCCCAAACCAGACGCGCTACCAGACTGCGCTATGCCCCGTTCGGCCGTTCGATACACGCTCGCGCTTTGCCCAGCAAGCCGCGCTTACTGCCGTTGAAAAATCGGAAATGCGACCCTGTCCCCCACCCGAATGCCGAGCTGGTCGGCAGTTCCACCCTTCACCTCAAGCACGGCTCGAACATTTCCGCCCGACGGGATGATCTTGGTCGAGAGCGGCTCGGTGTTCTTCGCAATGCGCAAAATGCGTCCGTCGGCCCGAATAAAGATCATGTCGAGCGACACGTAAGTGTTCTTCATCCACATCGCGACGTCTTCCTCGCCGTGGAAGTCGAACAACATGCCATAGCCGTCGGGGAGATGCTTGCGGAACATCAAGCCCTTTTCGCGCTCCGCCTCGGTCGTGGCGACATCGACGGAAAACACGTGTACGCCGTTCCGGCTGACGATCTCCAGCGACTGGAGCGCCGCCGCGACTGGCGTGCCGACAAACAGGAGGCCCAGCATCAGAAAAACGGCATGGTAAAGCGTGCGCATACGCACGATCTACGCGCGACGCGGATGCGCCGCAACGGGAAAAGCGATCCTATCACTCCCGGACGCGCTGGAGCCGAACCAGGATCTGGACTCTAGACTCACAAATATAGCCGCGACTGTCGGGGACGGAGGAGGACGTCGTGTCAGTGGGACGCTGGACCGAGCGCGCCGCCGTCCGGGCGCACCTCGGCTGCCATCAGTCCTTTGGGCCCATCGCCGAAACGCACCAGAACCGTTTGTCCCGGCCGTAATTCGGCAATGCCATAGCGGCGCAAAGTCTCCATATGCACGAAAATATCGGGCGTCCCCTCCCCGCGGGTAAGGAAACCGAACCCGCGCAAGCGATTGAACCACTTCACCTGCGCTCGCTCCAATCCGCTGGTCGGGGTCACCGTGACGTGCGTACGGGGCGGCGGCATTTGCGCCGGATGGATCGCAGTCGACTCGTCCATCGACAAGACGCGAAACGCCTGCAAACCCTTGGGCCGTTGTAGCACCTCGCAGACGATGCGCGCGCCTTCGTAAGCGGTCTGGAATCCATCCCGGCGCAAGCAGGTCACGTGCAGCAACACGTCAGGTCCGCCATTGTCGGGGACAATGAATCCAAATCCCTTGGAGACATCAAACCACTTGATGACGCCAGCCATCTCGACGAGATTGGCCGCTGCTTCATCGGCAATTTCAGTGAACGCTCCCGTCCGGAGAGTTGTCCCAGACATTTTCGATACTATCCCGTCCGACGTCATGACGCCGCACGCCGCCGCGTCTTCTGGCGCCTCTTCAAGGGCGCTTCAACGAATCTCTAATTTCAAGATAACACCGGCCCGGAACCGGCAAAGGGTAAAATGTGCTTGCGCACAGACCTATTCACAGCGGAGCAGCGGCGAATCACCTGCCGATATATGGCGCAAGCACGTCGCCAATATCATTGTGCAGCACGAGATCGGCTGCTTCGTCGAATTCCGTCGGCTCGCGATTGATGATCACCAACGCGGCGCCATTCCGCTTCGCCATCAGGGGAAATCCCGCCGCGGGCCAGACGACCAGCGAGGATCCGATCGCGAGAAAGAGGTCGCAGGTGTTGCTCAGTTCCTCCGCGCGCTGCATTGCGTGAGGCGGCATCGCCTGTCCAAACGACACCGTTGCGGTCTTGATGAGGCCACCGCAAGCACAATCCGGCGCGCGCTCGCCAGCCTCCTCGAACCTTTCGCGCACCCAGCCGAGGTCGTACCGCTGCTCGCACTGGAGGCAGAGCGCATAGGTCGTGTTGCCGTGCAGTTCGACCATGTCGCGGTCCGCAATTCCCGACTTTTGATGAAGATTGTCGATATTCTGGGTGATCAGGCCCGGAATTTTGCCCTCCCGATAAAGGCTCGCCAGTGCACGATGGCCCCGGCCGGGGTTAGCATTGGAAAAATTCTCTTCCATAGCGAAGCGTCGCCGCCACGACTCGTCACGCATCTCCCGCTTGGCGAGAAACTCATCGAAATCGATCGGCCTGTTCTTCGTCCACAGCCCGCCGGGCGAGCGGAAGTCGGGAATTCCGCACTCGGTCGAAATACCTGCGCCGGTGAACGGTACGATGCGCTCCGCGCCCTCGATCAGTTCGCGGAGAAGGTCGGTGTCATCGGCAGGTGCGATCATGGCGTTTCGCGGATGGCTGTTCGTCAGCTTATATAACCCCTCGCCCGGTAAGACCGGTCGAACGAAATGAGGTTTTCATGCGATATCTGCACACGATGCTGCGCGTGCGCAATTTGGATGCCGCGCTCGACTTCTATTGCAACAAGCTCGGCCTCACCGAGACCCGGCGGCGGGTCGACGAGAAGGGCCGCTACACGCTCGTTTTCCTGGCCGCGCCGGGTGACGAAAAACGGATCGCCGAAACCAAGACAGAAGGGCGCCCCGGCCTGGAGGTGGAACTGACCTATAACTGGGACGGCGATGAAGACTACGGCGAGGCGCGGTATTTCGGCCATCTCGCTTACGAGGTGGACGACATCTACGCCACCTGCGACCGTCTGATGAAGGCAGGGGTCACGATCAACCGGCCGCCCCGCGACGGCACGATGGCCTTCGTGCGCTCGCCGGACAAACACTCGATCGAACTCCTGCAGAAAGGCGCGGCAAAAGCGCCGCAGGAACCGTGGAAATCGATGCCGAACACCGGCCATTGGTAAGCTTGCCGCTGACGGCGAAGGCCTTTATACGTCGCCGCCGCCGGCTGGCGAGCTTTTCACTACGGTCGGCCTTTGCGCCCTTCGTCTAGAGGCCTAGGACATCGCCCTTTCACGGCGGTAACAGGGGTTCGAATCCCCTAGGGCGCGCCATTTGTAACATGCTGATATGGCATGCGAATATTTCAGACGCTAGAACAAATCTGGGCTGCGGGTCCGGATATTAAAGCTAGCATCAAGTCCTGCAAATTAGGGCGGTCATTCACCCAGCGTGGACTCCATGCCTTTAATGCGCTCGCTTACCGAGGCCAGATGCAGAGCGTGAGCCCGCTTCGTGAGGCTTCCGTGTTCCACCACCGTCAGGAATACCTGCATATCGGTCAGATCAAAGTGCAAACATTACCCTTCGGATTTGCCGAAGCCTGACACGGGAAGTGGCAAATTGTGAAGCTTCGATAAGCAGTTTAGCGTCGGCTGCATGGATCAGTTGCTCATAGCTTTTGCCGCCGGGTTATTGGGTGGTGCCGTCAACGCAGTGGCAGGTGGCGGTTCGTTCATCACGTTTCCGGCCCTCATCCTCACAGGAATGCCACCGGTCGTCGCGAACCAAACCAGCAGTGTCGCGCTCCTACCGGGAGGCTTGGCCAGTTCGTGGGCGTATAGGGCCGAAATACGTTCGTTTAATCAGGCCGCTCTCCCGGTCATGGTGATGCCAACGGTCATCGGCGGCGGCGCAGGCGCGGCCTTACTGTTGATAACGCCTACCAGGGCGTTCGATCTGATTATTCCTTGGCTTGTCCTTTTTGGCGCTCTCACGTTCGCCTTCGGCAGACGGCTTCAATTGCACCTGAAAACAAACGGTAAACCCATCCGTTTGAGATCAATCGTAATCTTCCAATTGGTACTCGGAACCTATGGCGGCTACTTCGGCGGTGCCGTGGGCATCATGATGATGGCAGGCTGGATGCTGTTCGGTTTGACGGACATCAGGGCGATGAACGGCATGAAGACGCTCATGCTTGCCGCAACTAAGATTGTAGCGGTGGTGGTATTCGCATTTTTCGGGCAGGTCTATTGGATCGTCGCTTTGTGCTTAGCTATTGCCGCGGTCGTTGGCGGGTACCTGGGTGCATTCATGACGAAGCTCATAAGTACAGAAAGCCTGAGAATTATCATAACTTTGGCATTCTTCGTGGTGACCGCGGCATTTTTCTACAGAGGCTATGGGTAATCGGACTATAAATTAAGCGCGCGAGTTAGACGACGAGATTGAAGAACGCCAATCACGTGGCGCCGCCCAGTTTCGTTTCCCCTCCGGCGCGCAAATTGCTTGCCACTCCAGAACCAAGCCGCGCATACAATGAGGCACCCGACTGAGGCGGATCGTCCAGATCGGGCGGCCGTCATGGCAGAGGTGGCTCTTTCAGATTTTGTCGAAACCGCCGCCACCTGCGACAAAGCCGCCTGCAACGCGCAATGACTCGATAGCTCCGAGTTGTTCGATAGGAGGCACGCCGGCTCCGTTGGTCTTAATGCCGCCGGCAATCTTGATTTTACGCGCCGATCCGCCCGGCTTGACGCTCAAACCGATCGCGGAAAGCGTGACGACGACACCCTTGACCAGCGACGGACCGGTTCCGCCAAAAGTTTCGATGCCGCGGTGGACAATCAGCTTACCGATCGGCTGGCTGATCTGGATGCCGACCGCGCCGTCGCCGTGCGTAGTGATGCGGTCGAATTCCGCTAGGTTGACGGTGCCGGTATAGACGTTGAAGCCGCGCGCGCCCTGGCCGAAGGTCTCGATCGGCGCGCTGACCCTCAACTCATGCACGATACCGAAATTGACGAAGCCGATGCCGCTCGCCCCATAGGAGGTGATCTTCGCCTCGGCCGTCCATCGGTCGACAACGCCCCAATTGTCGAGGACCATGTCGTTGACGCCGGAGGTCACGACCGGGCCGCGATTGCGCACGGCATCGACATAGGCGCCATAGACCGTGAACACGCCGCCGGTAATCTGGTCGGGCGTGCCGGGCGCGATCCCGCCGTCGCTGTAGACCGCTTCCGTCTCCAGTCGCCCGACCGCAAGCCTGCCGGCCTTGTCACCGCCGCCGCTGACGAAGATGCCACTGCCGCGCACCGGGGCCCCGTCCCGGCCGGCCGAAAGGCCGACAAGATCGGCACTGATGGTCACGTCCGTATCCTGCTGCATATTCCACAGCGTGAACGCGCCTTGCAGCACATAGACGCCATAGCCTTGCGGCCGGTTTTGCTCGCCGCGTGCGTCAGCGGCGATGATATCGAGGCCGTTCACATCGACATGGCCGCCGCGCACATTGTCGCGCGCCAGTATCTGGACCCGGCCAATGGTCGTCACACCCCGTAGGTCGATGCGCCCGAGGCTAGCTACGGACGTGTCATTGAAGATCGCGCGCGCTTCCTGCGCGGCCTCGAGCCGGATGTTGTGAACGCGGTTATCGGACGAAAGCTGAACACCGTCGCTTCCGAGAGCGAAAGTCACGGCGGCTTCGTCACCGTCACCGCGCAGGGTTTGGCCCGGTAAGAGCTTGATTGATGGCGCGTCCATCAATCTGCCGCGAACCACAATCTCGTGGATACTTTTGTCCTTGGTTGCCGCAACCAGGCTATCAATCGTCGAAACCGCCTTTTCTGTACTGCTCATGAAACGAACTCCGACAAACGGCCGCACACCACATAGAGCGCACCAAATCAGGGTGCTTTCAAGCTGGCTAGCCGTCATTGGACCGACCTGGTGCCCTCGTTCCTCACAGCGGCGCGCCAATCCGCCGCGCTCGTCGCGTCATGGCAGCCATGCGGGCCTATGCCGCATTTCCTGCAAACTTTAACGGAGAAAATATGGGTGGCACGGGCGACCGGCGGCTAGCATTCGTCGGGAGTTCGCACGTGTCCTGTGTTGGGCTCCTTTGAAGGGGGGCGTCAGGCCATGATGAAAACCAAGAACGTGGTGGCGGCCTTGCGGCGTGACGCGTCCTTCGTTTGGCACGCGGTCATCGCAGTGATGTTCGTCGGCTTCGTCAGCCTCGCCGTGGCGGCGGCTTTCCTCGACGTGCTGTCGATACGCAACTAATCCGGCTCCGTACGACCGCCGTTTTCACCGTAGGGATAGAAATGCCTGCGGCCGGTGTAGTCTTCGACGGTACAGCCGCTAGGCTGTTCTCCTGCGGCCTGCTCCACGTAAGTGGGGCCGACCGGCGACTTGCCGTGACCGCCAGGGATGTCGAGTACATAAGTGGGCTGGCACAGGCCTGAGAACCGTCCGCGCAGGCGCCGCATGAGCGCCTGCCCCGTGGCGATGTCGGTACGCAGGTGCGCCGTGCCGGGGGCGAGATCGGCATGGTGCATATAATAGGGCTTGATCCGGCATTCGATCATTGCCCGCATCAGCGCGCCGAGCACCTCCGCATCATCGTTTATGCCCTTGAGCAGGACCGATTGCCCGAGCAGCACGAGACCGTTGTCGGCCATTCGCGCGATCACGCCGCGCGCGCCCTCGCTCAACTCCCGCGGATGGTTGACGTGCAGCGCGACATAAGTGGCCTTGCCGCTCGCCTTCATCGCGCGCACTAACGTGGGCGTAATGCGCGCGGGATCGGCGATCGGCACACGGGTATGAATGCGCACAACCTTCACATGCGCTATTTCGGCGATGCTTTTCATGACCTCCCGCAGCCGCCGCGGCGAGAGCACCAGCGGGTCGCCGCCGGTCAGGATCACTTCCCAGATTTCCGAATGCGCGGCGATGTATTCGAGCGCGAGCGCGAGCGCCTCCGGCGATAGCCCTTTGGATTTTCCGGGGCCGACCATCTCGCGACGAAAGCAAAATCGGCAATAGACTGTGCAGATATGCGTGAGCTTGAGCAGCACGCGGTCGGGATAGCGGTGAACGATGCCCTTTACCGGGCTGTGGCAGTCGTCGCCGATAGGATCGGCTTGTTCTTCGGGTCGCTGTTCGAGCTCGGCGATATCGGGCACGAACTGACGCGCGATCGGATCAGCCGGATCGGCGCGGTTAATCAACGCCGCGAGCGTCGGCGGTAGCGCGACGGCGTAACGCGCGGCGACTTTTTCCAGCTCGGCACGCCTTTCCGCCGGCGCAAAGCCGTGCTCGCAAAGCTGGCCAGGGGTGCGGATGGTTGGATCACCTGATGTCATGACTGCCTCTCTGCCGTCATGCCCGGCCTTGTGCCGGGCATCCACGTCCTCTGAATGTGAACAAAGACGTGGATGGACGGGACGAGCCCGGCCATGATGTCCTAATGGCCCACCACCGGCGTCCACATCACTTGATCGATGTGCGTGGCGCCGGTCGCCAGCATCACCAGCCGATCGAAGCCGAGGGCAATCCCGGACGCCGGCAGCATCTGTCCTAGCGCGGCAAGGAAATCTTCGTCGACCGGATAAGACGCGCCGTAGATGCGCGCCTTCTCGGCCATCGCCCGCTCGAATCGCGCGCGTTGCTCCACCACCTCCGTGAGCTCGCCGAAGGCATTAGCGAGCTCAACGCCGCAGGCATAGAGCTCGAAGCGTTCCGCCACACGCGGATTGTCCGGCTTTGCCCGCGCCAGCGCTGCCTGCGGCATCGGGTACTCATACAGTATTGTGGCTCGGCCGAGGCCCAGATGCGGATCTACACGCTCCACCAAGATGCGGCTAAAGATGTCCCCCCAATCGTCGTCCGCCGCCGTTTGCACGCCCGCTTCGGCTGCAGCGGCGGCGAGCCGCGAGCGATCCCCCTCGCCCGCCGGCGTGATGCTTTCCAGCAAGTCGATGTCTGCATAGCGGCCGAACGCCTGCGCGACGGTCAGCTGCTCCGGCGGAGCAAACGGATCGATGGTCTTGCCGCGGTAGGAGAGTTCCTTCGCACCGGCGGCCCGCGCCGTTTCCTCGAGCAATGCGGCGCAGTCTTCCATCAACGCTTCGTAAGGCGCTTCCGCCCGGTACCACTCCAAGAGAGTGAACTCGGGGTGATGCAAGGCGCCCCGCTCCCGGTTGCGAAACACGCGGGCGAAGTCGAATATCCGGCTTTCGCCTGCCGCCAGCAGCTTCTTACAAGCGAATTCCGGCGATGTGCGCAGGTAGAGCCCCCGCCGCTCGCCGCCGGGATCGATCAAATCGGTGGCAAAGGCGTGCAGGTGGGTCTCGTTGCCGGGCGAGACCTGAAGCACAGCCGTTTCCACCTCGATAAAGCCGTTGGCAGCGAACCAGCCCCGCAAAGCGGCTGCAATGCGCGCCCGCGCCAGAAGATAAGGCCGGCGGGCGGCATACGCGTCCCGCCGCCAGAACGGAGCTCCCAGGGCCACGTCTACCTCGCGGTCGGATTGACCGCGAAAGGCTGGTATCCCCCGTCAAGATCGGTATGGTGCGCCCCGAATCCGCGGCCCCCCGCCGCCTGCCATGCAAGGTGTTTCATCGTGAAAGTCATCGCCAGCCAGCTCCGCAAGGGCAATATCGTCGACATTGACGGAAAGCTTTACGTCGTCCTCACCGCGGAAAATTTTCACCCCGGCAAGGGGACACCTACCACGCAGGTCGATATGCGCCGGATTTCCGACGGCGTGAAGACGTCACAGCGCTACAAGACCACCGACCAGGTCGAGCGCGCGCACGTCGAAGACCACGACTTCAGTTATCTCTACCGGGACGCCGACGGCTTCCATTTCATGAACCAGGAAAGTTATGACCAGGTGCAGGTGCCCGCCGATGTGGTCGGCGATTATGAAAAATACCTGCAAGAAGGCATGGTGGTCAGTCTCGCCATCCACGAAGGCGTGCCGGTGTCCATGGAAATCCCCCAAAAGGTGACGCTGGAGGTAACTGATACCGAGCCGGTGGTGAAGGGCCAAACCGCTTCCGGCTCGTTCAAGCCGGCCGTGCTTTCCAACGGCGTGCGCACCACCGTGCCGACCCATATCACCATCGGCACCCGCATTGTGGTGAACACGGCGGACGGCTCTTACGTCGAGCGCGCCAAGGATTGAATCCTTGCTTGCCTGAAAGAGATTTCCGCTACCTAGCGCCGGTACCGCAGCGCATCGAGCACCAGAGCAAATGCCGCCGAGGATTGCCGTCGGCTTGGATAGAAGAGGTGGTATCCTGAGTAAGGAAGGCACCAATCCTCGAGCACGCGCTTGAGACGGCCCTTGGCGAGATAAGGCTGCACCATGCTTTCCGGCACATAGGCCAGGCCCGATCCGGCGAGCGCCGCATTCAGCATTTGATCTGTGGCGTTGAACGTGAACTGGCCCTCGACGCGCACTTTCAGGTCGCGGCCGCGCTTTTCGAATTCCCAAACGTACACGCCGCCATGCGAAGGCAAGCGCAGGTTGATGCAGTTGTGACCGACCAACTCTTGTGGAGCCTGTGGTACCGGCCGGTCCTTGAAATATGACGGCGCGCCGACGACCGCCATGCGCATATCGGGCCCGATCCGCACGGCGATCATGTCTTTTGCCACTTGCTCGCCGCTGCGCACGCCGGCGTCGTACTGCTGGGCCACGATGTTTGTCAGGCCATAGTCGATCGTGATCTCGACCTTGATGTCGGGGTACTCTCGCAGCAGCGGCGCAAGTTTGGGGACGAGAATGGTCTCGGTCGCGTTTTCGGTGGCCGTGATCCGAATGGTGCCGGCCGGCTTATTCCGAAGCTCGCTTAAGGCAACGAGTTCGGCCTCGATCTCGTCGAAGCGTGGTCCAATGTGGTGAAGCAGACGCTCGCCCGCTTCCGTCGGCGACACGTTGCGGGTGGTGCGGGTCAATAATCGAACTCCGAGCCGCTCTTCGAGTTCTCGGATGGTGTGGCTCAGCGCCGACTGTGAAACGCCCAGCTTCGCTGCCGCTCTGGTGAAACTGCGCTCTCGCGCGACGACGACAAAGGCCACCAGTTGATCGAAGTTGCCGCGCTGCATTCATGATCTCCGCTCATAACTTCATGCCGATTTTAGCGGATAGTCGCGGCGAGTACGCGGCCTAACTTATGCGTCACGTGACGCATTGAGCCTGCTCATTAAGGAGAGCGGCAGATGGAAAGACCAACAGAGGATGCGGAGCGTAGTGGCCCCGATGTAACACGACGAGAGCTTCTCGAGGGCGCTGTTGTCACCGGCACCGTACTTGTAGGAGGGCAACTCATGCCCGGGTCCATCCCTGACGCTTCTGCGCAAACCAGCGGCGCGGCGCCCGCTCCGCTCGACATCGTGCTGCGCGTCAACGGAACCGAGCATCGGATTTCCGTCGATCCGCGCACCACGTTGCTGGATGCCTTACGCGAGCACCTTCATCTCACCGGCTCGAAGAAAGGCTGCGGTCTCGGCCAATGCGGCGCTTGTACGGTGCTGATGGACGGGAGGCGCGTGAACTCCTGTTTATCGCTCGCCGCCCTCGTAGAAGGTCGCGAGATCACGACCATTGAGGGCCTGGCGCGCGGCGAGCAGCTTCACGCGCTCCAAGCCGCTTTCATTGAACGCGATGCCTTCCAATGCGGGTACTGCACGCCCGGACAGATCATATCGGGAGTGGCCTGCATCAAAGAAGGGCACGCCGGCTCGCCGCAGGAAATCCGCGAGTGGATGAGCGGTAACCTGTGCCGGTGCGGTGCCTACGACAACATCGTCGCGGCAATTCAGGACACAGCTCAAGCCACCACCGGTTCGGCGCAGGGAGGTTGAGCCATGCATCCCTTGACCCTCGAACGCCCGCGCGACCTTTCCGCCGCGCTCGCCTTCCGAGCCCAGGCCGGCCGCGACGACGCTCCCGCCGAGTACATTGCCGGCGGCACCGACATGGTGCAGCTTCTTCAAGAGGACGTCCGCCGACCCGACAGGCTCGTCAGCCTCGCGGGTCTCCTCGACAGTCGGATCGACTTTGGGCCGCAGGGCCTCAGGCTCGGCGCCGCCGCGACGATGGCGGAGGTCGCGGCCCGCCGCGAGGTGGTCAAACAGTATCCCCTCATCTCCGAGGCGCTGCTGGCCTCGGCAAGTCCGCAGGTGCGCAACCAGGCCACCATGGGCGGCAACCTGCTACAGCGTACCCGCTGCCCTTACTTCCGCGATGTCGGCTACGCCGCCTGCAACAAGCGCGCGCCGGGCTCCGGCTGCGCTGCCATGGATGGCGACAACCGCTGGAATGCCGTGCTCGGCACAAGCGAGAACTGCATCGCCGCGCATGCTTCGGACCTCGCCGTTGCGCTGGTCGCGCTCGATGCGTCCGTCGAAATCCACGGAGCAAACGGGACGCGCACGTTGTCCCTGACGGAGTTGCACCGGCTGCCCGGCGACACCCCCCAGATTGAGACGGTGCTCCAACCCGGCGAGGTGATCGCCGCCATCACCGTGCCGGCGAGCCCGGTGGCCCGGCACTCGCACTACCTCAAAGTGCGCGACCGCGCCTCCTTCGAGTTCGCACTGGTGTCTGCCGCGGTGGCGCTCGACATGAACGGCGCACGAATCCGTGAGGCCCGTGTCGCGCTGGGAGGCGTCGGGACCAAGCCATGGCGCGTTCCGCAAGTCGAGGCCGCGCTGGCCGGAGCAACCCTCGATCCGGCGGCGCTGCGGCGGGCGGCAGCGCTTGCGGCCGAGGGCGCGCAGGGCCACGGGGGTAACGACTTCAAGATCGAACTCATGCAGCGCGCGATCGTGCGCTCCCTCAAAACCGCGGGAGCTCGGACATGATCACCGCTGTCATCGGACAACCCCTCAGCCGCATCGACGGCCGCCAGAAGGTCACCGGCGGCGCCACCTATGCAGCCGAATTCGACGTACCGAATGTGGCTCACGGCTCCATCGTGCGGAGCACAATTGCGAACGGCCGCATCGCGTCGATCGACAGCGCGGCGGCGGAGAAAGCGCCTGGCGTGATCGCCGTCCTGACTTACCGGAACGCGCCGCGGCTCGCCTATCGCAAACACCACGGCACGACCGATCCGTCGGTCGGCGAGCGCCTGCATGTGCTGCAGGACGATCGCGTCAATCATCAAGGCGATCCCATTGCGCTCGTCGTCGCCGAAACCCTGGAGCAGGCGAGCTACGCGGCGACGTTGGTGCGTGTCACCTACGCACCCGAAAGCGGCGCGACAAACATCAGCCGAGTCAAGCTGGTCCTGCCCACGCAGGACCAGACCGACCAGGGCTCAACGCCGCCACCTGACAGACCCCGCGGCGATCCCAAGGGGGCGCTCGCGCGCGCCGCAGTCAAGGTCGACAACACCTACGTGATCCCGCGCGAGAACCACAATCCGATCGAGCTGCACGCCACGATCGCCGCCTGGGACGGCGACCGCCTTACCTTGTGGGACAAGACGCAGTGGGTTGACGGCGCGGCCGACGAGATCGCCGCCGTCTTCGGCATTCCGCCGGAAAACATACGCGTCATCTCTCCCTTCGTCGGCGGCGCATTCGGCTCAGGCCTGCGGGCGTGGTCGCACGTGACGCTCGGCGCCCTTGGCGCCCGAGTCACCGGCCGGCCCGTGAAGATCATGCTGTCGCGGCGGGCAATGTACTACGGCACCGGCTACCGCCCGGACACGATCCAGCGCGTCGCGCTCGGCGCCTCGCGCGAGGGCCATCTCAATGCGATCGTCCACGACGCCTACCACGAGACCTCTACGTACGAGGAATATACGGAAGCGCTCCTCGCTGCGACCCGGTTCCTGTATTCGTGCCCAAACGTCTACACGCGGGATCGCCTCGCGCGCCTGAACGTCCATACCCCGACCTGGATGCGCGCGCCCGGCGAGGCGAGCGGGGTGTTCGCGCTCGAGTGCGCCATGGACGAGCTCGCGGTGGCGCTGAACATGGACCCGATCGAACTCCGGCTGCGCAACGAGCCGGAGCAGGACGAGTTCAAGAAGCTGCCGTTCTCGAGCCGCTCGACGAAGGAATGCTATCGGATCGGCGCCGAGCGCTTCGGCTGGAGCCGGCGCAATCCCGAGCCGCGCTCGATGCGCGACGGGCGATTGCTGATCGGCTGGGGGATGGCGGCCGCGACCTATCCCATGAACTTCGCGCCCGCATCTGCGGTGGCGCGTCTCCTCCCGGACGGCACCGCCGAGGTGGCGAGCGCGTCGAGTGACATCGGGACGGGCACCTGGACGTCGATGACGCAGGTGGCGGCGGAGGCTTTGGGCCTGCCGATCGAGCGCGTAAAATTCACGCTCGGCGATACGCGGCTACCGAAGACGCCGCCCGAGGGCGGCTCGATGACGATGGCGAGCGTCGGCAGCGCCGTGCAGGCTGCCTGCCGCAAGGCGCGTGAGGAGGCGCTCGCGCGGGGCGGCGCCAACGACCTTCAGGAGGCGATGCGCCGCATCGGCCAACCCGTCGAGGCGTCGGTCGACTCCAAGCCGGGGGATGAGAGCCAACGTTTCTCCATGCATGCGTTCGGGGCCGTGTTCGTGGAAGTCGCGGTCGATCCGGATCTCGGCGAGACACGCGTACGGCGTATGGTCGGCGCTTACGGAGCGGGCCGCATTATCAACCCGAAGACGAGCCGAAGCCAATGCATCGGCGGCATGATCGGCGGCATCGGCATGGCGCTGATGGAGCACTGTGGTCGACCCACGCAATGGGCGCGTCACCAACGCCAATCTTGCCGAATACGCGGTGCCGGTGCACGCCGATGCTCCGCCGGTCATGGACTTGACTTTCGTCGAGGAGCACGATCCGCACGTGAACCCGCTTGGGGTGAAGGGCCTCGGCGAGCTCCCCATCGTGGGCGTCGCAGCGGCGATCAACAGCGCCGTCTTCCACGCGACCGGCAAGCGCATCCGCGAATTACCTGTCACGCCGGATAAGCTGCTCTAACGGCAACACGTCGTGGTGACCGCAGGCCGAAAAACGAATGCTCGTTCGGCAAAAATAAAGGTGAGCCTACAATGGAAATCACGCGCAGCGGCTCGAAGTCTTCGACAAAAGGACCTGCGGACTGGTTTACGGGCACAGTCCGCGTAGACCCGCTGTTTACTGCTCCAAATCCGGCGCATGTCAGCTGCGCCAGCGTCACCTTCGAGCCGGGCGCTCGCACAGCTTGGCACACGCATCCGCTCGGCCAGACCCTGATCGTCACCTTCGGCTGTGGGTGGGTGCAGCGCGAGGGCGGCGCGATCGAAGAAATCCGGCCCGGTGACGTGGTCTGGTTTCCGCCCGGCGAGAAGCATTGGCACGGCGCGACACCCACCACAGCCATGGTGCACATCGCCATTCAGGAATCCCAAAACGGAAAGAACGTCAATTGGATGGAAAAGGTTACGGACCAGCAATACGCGAAGTGAACGATCGCATCGAAGTCTTCAAAGAGGCCTTGGAGAAGCGTTAATCAGAAGCCTTGCGAAATCAGAAGAAGAGATGAAGTGGCTTCCGTCTCAACATGCAGAGTCTGCTCGCAACGCCCATAAATGAGGGCTTTAATGAACCCGACCTACGACTTCAAAGGCCAGGTGGCCCTGGTCACGGGCGCCGCCAAAGGCATGGGGCTGGCGACGGCGCGGATGTTCGCCGAGAGCGGCGCCTCTGTCGTGCTCGCCGACCTGGACGGCGATCTCGCCGCAAAGGAGGCCGAGCGAATCGTCGCGGAGGGCGGCACCGCAATCGGCATCGCCTGCGACGTCGCCGACGAGACACAGGTGGCCGCGATGGTCGACCGCGCGGTCGGGGAGTACGGCCGGCTCGACATGGCATTCAACAATGCCGGAATCCAAGTGCCGCCGTCGGATGCCGCAGATGAACCGATCGAGGATTTCGAGCGCGTCACAGCGGTCAACCAGCGAGGCGTTTGGGCCTGCATGAAACATGAGCTGCGCGTGATGCGCGATCAGGGGCGCGGCGCGATCGTCAACTGTTCGTCCTTGGGCGGTCTCGTCGGCCTCCCGCAACGCGCAGCCTATCACGGCTCCAAGCACGCCGTGCTCGGCATGACCAAAAGTGCGGGCGTCGAATATGCGCCACGCGGCATCCGTATCAACGCGGTTTGCCCCGGCACGATCGACACGCCGATGGTCGCCGACATGCTCGCAGGTCAGGCGGACGCGATGGCCGAGATCATGAAGCAGCAGTCCATCGGCCGCCTCGGCCGGCCCGAGGAGGTCGCCGCCGCTGTGCTGTGGCTATGCAGCCCGGCCGCGAGCTTCGTGATCGGCGTCGGCCTGCCGGTCGATGGTGGATTCACCGCGCACTGAGCGCCAGCGACTTACATGTCTAAATCCAATCCGGGCAACCGAGATTGATGGGCGACGGCCAGCGAACCCTTGGCCGCTTCGAGGCTCGCGCGCGAAAGGCGTGCTCGCGCCTTCAGGATGACGGATCACACCCTCACGCTTGCACGCACTTCCTTCGGAAACAGATCGTCCGGTGTGAGCCGTTTCGCGCTGACGCCTTGGTCATAGGCGAAGCGGCAGAAGGCATCGAGGGTCTTGCGGTTTTCTTCGACACCGTAGGGAAACGGATCGGCGCCGAAATCCTTGGCCCATTCCCCGCCGATTGCCGCCGCCCAGGGCACCGGAATGCGCGAGGCGGTAAGATCGTTCATGCGTTCGCGGCTGCGTTCCTTCGCCTGCTCGAAAGCCTTGAGCAGGTTCATCGCGGCCCAGGGATAGCGATCGAACACCGCGCGGCGCATGGCGATCACGTGCATGATCGGAAAAATGCCGGTCGCCCGGTAATAATCCATTTCGACGCCGCGGTAATCCGGCCACAACCGGGCGATCTTGCCGCCGCCCTGTTCGAAGGCGTTCGGCACGCGTGCGGAGATAGCCGCATCGATCTCGCCCGACAGCAGCATCGCCGACACGCTGGTGTCGCGCCGCTGCTCGTAGTGAATGCCGGCAGGCAGCGTGAACGCGACCTTCTCCTCGCGCCCGGCCTGATTCATGCCGGCCTGCACCCAATGGATTTTCTTGAGATCGACGCCGGCCGCTTCGCTCAAGAAACCGCGGGCGAAGATGCCGGCGGTCTGTGCCCATTCGGGGATGCCGACCCGCTTGCCTTCGAGATCTTTCGGCGACGTGATGCCGCGGTCGGTCCGCACGTAAAACGCCGAATGGCGAAACACGCGCGAGGGAAACACCGGCATGCCGATAAAAGGGGAATTGCCCTGCGAGGCGTAGCCGATGAATTTGCCGAACGACATTTCGGAGACATCCCACTCCCGGTTCTTGATGAAGCGGAAGAAGATTTCCTCGACCGGCAGGACG
>DASTWX010000210.1:0-2233 GCA_035765795.1 Pseudolabrys sp.
CCGATCTCGCCGAAGCCGATGATTGCGTAGCTCATGATATTTCTCCGATCTTGTTTGATGTCGAGGATCAGACTTGCGCCATGCCGCCATCGACCGCGAGATCCACGCCGGTGATGTAAGAGCTTTCCTCGGAGGCGAAGAACACTGCGGCAGCCGCGATTTCCTCCGGCTTGCCCCGGCGACCCATCGGGACCTGCGAAGTGAATTGGGCGGCGGCTTGCTCGGCTTGCTCCGGGGTCAGGCCCGTCGTCGTCTCCAGGGCAGGGGTCTCGGTCGGTCCCGGGCTGATCGTGTTGACGCGGATGTTGCGGTCTTTCAGCTCCAGCGTCCAGGAGCGGGAGAAGCTGCGCACGGCCGCCTTGCTCGCGGCGTAGGTGCTGAACCCCGGCAGCCCCATGATGTTCGAGACCGAAGACGTCAGGATAATCGATCCGCCGTGTCTGAAGAGAGGAAGGGCCTTTTGCACGGTAAAGAACAGGCCCTTCACGTTTACATCGAAGGTCTGGTCAAAATGGTCCTCGGTCGCTGCCGCGAGCGGCGCGATGGTTCCGGCGCCCGCGTTCGCGAAGAGAATGTCGATGTGACCATGATTCTCTTTCACGACGGCATAGAGCCGGTCCAGATCGCCCAGGCGCGCCACGTCGCCGACGACCGTTGTAACGTTTTCCTTGATGAGGGCAGCGGCTTTTTTCAGCTCGTTCTCGCGTCGCCCGGTGATCACGACGTGCGCGCCTTCTTCAACGAAGCGCCTGGCCGTGGCCAACCCGATTCCGCTGCTGCCGCCGGTGATGACGGCGACCTTGCCTTCAAGCCTTTTCATGATCTTCTATCCTTCTTTGTGGGTCTGAGACACGCGATCGAACCAGGGTCAGAGCTGCGCCAACCCGCCGTCGACGGCGACTTCGCTGGCGGTCATGAAGCTGCTGTCCGACGAAGCGAGAAAGGCAGCCGCCGCCGCGATCTCCGCGGGATCGGCCATGCGCTGGAGCGGATTCATCGAGGCGAAGACCTTCATGCCCTCCTCGCCCACCGCTTCCTTCGCGAGTTCGGTCGCCGTCGGCCCGGGCGACAGCACGTTGACCCGGATGCCGGTGCCCTTGAGGTCCTCCGCCCACGTCCGTGCGAGATTGCGCACCGCCGCCTTGCTCGCGCTGTAGATGCCGAATGCCGGAGCGCCTGTGGTCCCGGCGCTCGATCCGGTCAGGATGATCGAACCGCCTTCGCCCATCAGCGGCAGCGCCTTCTGGACGGTGAAGATCGTACCCTTCACATTGGTGTCGAAGGTTTCGTCGATGTGCCCGGCGGTGATCTTGCCAAGCGGAAGCAGGCTGCCCGTCCCGGCATTGGCGAAGACGATGTCGAGGGCTCCGCGCTCGGCTTTCACCGCTGCGTAGAGCCGGTCGAGATCGGCTTCATTCGAAACCGAGCCCTTCACCGCGCGAGCATTGGGCCCGAGGTCGGCCACAGCAGCGTCGAGCGCGTCCTGGCGACGGCCGAAGATGAAGACGAAGGCGCCCTCCTCGATAAAGCGTTGTGCCGAGGCGAGGCCGATGCCGGTCGCGCCGCCCGTGATCACGGCGGTCTTTCCATTCAGTCTCTTCATGTTTGCACCTTTCAGGTTTCCGCCCTTGATCGTCGGGGATGGCCCCGGAAGAACCTGGAAATAGGTCCGCCGATGTGGAGCGTGAGTGCGGAATCGCGCACATCGGTGGTGCAAAATTCAACCGCCTGGACGATATGAGGCAGGACGGCCGGCTCGCGTGGATATACGATGCGGGAAGCACGGCATTCGGAACGGGCGAACACCGCGACACGGAAATGCACCATGATCGACTGGGATGACGTCCGCTACTTTCTTGCCGTCGCGCGCGGAGGCTCGGTGCGATCCGCGGCCGGGAGCCTCGGTGTGAACCACTCGACCGTGCTGCGACGCATCGCTCAGCTCGAGGACCGCCTCGGCGCGAAAATGTTCGAAAAGCTGCCGTCGGGTTACCGTCTGACCGCGGCGGGCGAGGAGGTTCTCGAGCTCGCCATTCAGATGGAAGCGTCGTCGCACCAGTTGGAGACGCGCGTGTTCGGGCGCGATCAGAGCGTGCGCGGGCTTCTGCGGGTGACGTTGACACCGCTGCTTGCGACACACCTGCTCATGCCGGACCTCGCTGATTTCGCGCGTCTCCATCCTGATATCGAGATGGAAATCCTGTCGTCCGGCGAACTGGCAAATCTGACCAAC
>DASTWX010000211.1:0-8349 GCA_035765795.1 Pseudolabrys sp.
GCCGAACTCGTACCGGGGGGTGATGTACGTGACCCGCTCGTCAAGCCCGAGATCCTTGAACCAGGGCGTTTCCGAGATGTGGAAGTGATTGATCGAATGCAGGTTGTGGTAGAAGCCGGGCAGCGTCACTTCCCGCGTGCAGAGCCCGCCGCCGTAGGTCAGCCGCCGGTCCACGAGCAGAATGTCGAGCCCGGCCCTGGCGAGATAGCTGCCGAGGATGAGGCCATGATGGCCGGCGCCGATGATGATGCCGTCGTAGGTCTTTTGCAGGGTATCGGACAAAGGTTTGGGCTTTCCCATCAGAGTTCGGCCGCGGCCACCACGCGGCAGGAAGGGCTACAGTGCAGAAAGCTCGCGGCTTCGGTCAATCGAGAACGGCGCACAGCAGGTGCCGAACTATAGTTCTCACCGGCGCAGCCATCTTGCGACTTTAGCGCGGGTGGACCTATACCCACCGATGCCGGTATCATGAGGCAATTCTAGCAGTGGGCCATAACGGCCCGGGGAGGAAAGCTATGCGAAAGAGTTTGGCAATCGCGGGCGCAGCCGTGCTGCTCGCGGCAGGGCCGGCGGCGGCCCAAGACAAAAAGCCTGTCAAGATCGGCTTCGTCAGCACCTTCAGCGGTCCGACAGCGGTGATCGGCAATGACATGCGCAACGCGTTCGAGCTCGCCCTCGACCATCTCGGCCACAAGATGGCCGGCCGGCCGGTCCAGGTGATCTATGAAGACGATCAGCAGAAGCCGGCAGTCGGCCGGCAAAAGACGGAGAAATTGATCCAGTCGGACCACGTCGACTTCATCACCGGCTATATCTGGTCCAACGTGATGCTGGCCTCGAAGAAAGCCGCGGTGGATGCCAAGACGTTTTTCATCACGGCCAATGCCGGTGCGCACCAGATCGCCGGCAAAGAGTGCTCGCCCTATATTTTCTCGACCTCATGGGAGAACGACCAGACGCCCGAGGCCATGGGCATGTATATGAACCAGAAGCACGTGAAGTCGGCATTCCTGATCGGCCCCAATTACGCGGCCGGCAAGGACATGCTGGCAGGCGTGGCCAAAACCTATAAAGGCAAGATCGTGGGCCAGGAGCTGACCACCTGGCCGTCGCAACTCGACTTCTCCGCCGAACTGGCCAAGGCGAAGGCCGCCAATCCGGACGCGGTGTTCATATTCTATCCCGGCAAGGCCGGTGTGCAGTTCCTGAGCCAGTACGCGCAAGCCGGACTGAAGGGTAAAATTCCGCTCTATCAGGTGTTCTCGATCGACGAGACCACCATCCCTCTGCAAAAAGATCTGGCCCTCGGAATCCCCGGCGCGCAGGAATGGGTCAACGATCTACCCAACGCGGCCAATAAGAAGTTCGTCGCCGATTTCAACAAGAAGTACGGCCACGGTCCCTCGTTCTATGGCGCGCAGTCATACGACGCCGCGCTGCTCATCGATAGCGCGGTGCGCCAGGTCAAGGACCTGAGCGACAAGGCGGCAGTGCAAAAAGCGATGGAGAAGGCCGCTTTCAAGACCGTGCGCGGTCACTTCACCTACGGCAACAACCACATCCCGATCCAGAACTTCTATCTGCAGGTGGCGGTCAAGGATCCCGACGGCAAGATTCATCTCAAGTCCGAGGGGGTCATCGTCAAGAATTTTCAGGACCGATTCCATCAACTCTGCCATATGACGACAGCCAAGTGATCCGTTCCTGCCTCCCCGAGAGGGGAGGCAGACGAACGATCCGGCCCTTTTTCAGGGTTCACTCGCTGTCTTTAGGCGCGTATCCCGGGCGCGGCGCGGAGCGCAACCGAGTGCCGCATCGCGTCCGGGAAGCGATCGGCCTATCCTAGTGTCGCGATTTCGGAAGTTCGCCTGTGCGTTCAGCGCGCTCCGGAGCGAATTTTCGAATGAAGCGACGTAAAATCAAGGGCTTGCCAGCGCACTTCGAATTCGAAGTTCGCTACGAGCGCTAAATTCGAAGTTCGCTACGAGCGCTATAAGAGACAACGAACTTCAATTCGGAACACAGGCGCTTTGCCCTTCCGGCGAAGGGATGAGACCAACACTGATGCTTCTCTTTGTCGAACAGTGCCTGAACGGGCTGCAATTCGGGCTGCTGTTGTTCCTGCTCGCGGCCGGACTGACCCTGGTCTTCGGTATCATGGATCTGGTCAACCTGGCGCACGGCTCACTTTACATGATCGGCGCCTATTTCGCCGCGACCTTCGCGGCTTGGACCGGCAGCTTTGTACTCGGGGCCGTGCTGGCGATTGCCGCCACATTGCTGGTCGGCATGGCGCTGGAAGTGATTGCCATGCGCAGGCTTTACGGCCGCGATCACCTCGACCACGTACTCGGCACTTTCGGACTGATCCTGTTCTTCAATGAGCTGGTGCGGCTGATTTGGGGCGCGGGCGGGATGAGTTTGCCGCTGCCATCATGGCTCATGACCTCGGTCGAGGTGCTGCCGGGCATCTCCTACTCCGCCTATAAGTTCGCTATCATCGTGGTGACGATCCTTGTCGCCGTATTTCTTTATCTTCTGGTCATGCGCACGCGCATCGGCATGCTGATCCGCGCAGGCGCTTCCAATCGCGAAATGGTCGGGGCGCTCGGCGTCAACATCAAGCTGCTTTACACGCTGGTGTTCGGATTAGGCGCCGCACTCGCCGGTTTGGCAGGGCTGATGCAGGCGCCGATTTTGACCGTGCAGATCGGCATGGGCGAAAATATCCTCATTCTCGCCTTCGTCATCACCGTCATCGGCGGCATCGGCTCGATCCGCGGTGCGCTGGTGGCCGCCTTGCTCGTCGGTTTCATCGACACGCTCGGCCGCGCCTACCTTCCCGACATGCTGGCCAAGGTGGTTGGCGAGGCAGCCGGTTCCACCGCCGGTCCGGCGATTGCGTCGATGCTGATCTATCTGCTGATGGCAATCGTGCTGATCTTCAAGCCGGAAGGCCTGTTCTCGGCGGGCGCCCGGTGAAGGGAATGTTCAACCCGAGAAATATCGCCGCGGCGATCCTGGTGGCGGGGCTCGTGCTGCTGCCCCTCTACGTTCAATACACCGACGATCAATTTACGCTCACTTTGTTCACCCGCATCGTCATCCTTGCGTTGGCGTCGGTCAGCCTCAATCTCATACTTGGCTACGGCGGCATGATGAGCTTCGGCCATGCCGCTTATCTGGGCATCGGCGGCTATGCCGTCGGCATACTGGCGTTCGAGGGCATCTCCTCGGGGTTCATCCAGTGGCCGGTGGCGCTCGGCGCCTCCGCCCTTTTCGCGCTGGTGATCGGCGCGCTGTCATTGCGCACGCGCGGCGTCTATTTCATCATGATCACGTTGGCCTTCGCGCAGATGGCCTATTACATCATCTCCGGAATCCAGCGATACGGCGGCGACGACGGGCTTACGATCAATCAGCCCAGCCAGTTCGGCGGCTTCGTCGACCTCTCAAACCGAGTGCAGTTTTACTATATCTGCCTCGCGCTGCTGTTCGGCGCGATCATCCTGGTCTGGCGATTGGTCAACTCGCGCTTCGGCATGGTCATTCAGGGCGCCCGTTCGAACGAACCGCGTATGCGGGCGATCGGGTTCCCGACCTATCGATACAAGCTCGTCTGCTTCGTCATCGCCGGCACGCTGGGGGGACTTGCGGGCGCACTGGACGCCAACAACACCGATTTTGTCAGCCCGGCGATGATGTATTGGACCCGCTCGGGCGATCTCATCGTCATGGTGGTGCTCGGCGGCATGGCCTCGCCGTTCGGCCCGGTGTTCGGCGCGGTGGCGTTGCTGGTGCTCGAGGAGGCGTTGTCGGGCATCACCGAGTACTGGCAGATCATCCTCGGGCCACTGTTGCTGCTGGTCGTGCTGTTCGCCCGCGGCGGCATCGATGGATTGCTGCGGCAGGCCAGCCTTTGGCGGGCGGACAAACGCAGAGAAGCCGCGATGGCCAAAGAGGTACATACCACGTGAGCGAGCCGCTACTGCAGATCGAACGCCTTGCCAAACGCTTCGGCGGCATTGTCGCCACCGACGACCTCACGCTCAACGTGGCGGCGGGCGAGCTCCATGCGGTCATCGGACCTAATGGCGCCGGCAAGACGACGCTGATCGCGCAACTGTCGGGCCAACTCAGGCCGGACACCGGACACATTCGCTTCGCCGGTGCCGACGTCACTCGCCTGCCGGTCCATAAACGCAGCACGCTCGGGCTCGCGCGCTCCTTCCAAATTACATCGCTTTTCCTCGATTTCAGCGTGCTCGACAACGTCGCGCTGGCAGTGCAAGGCCACGCAGGCCACTCGTTTCACTTCTGGCGCAATGCGCGTTTGGAAGCGGGATTACGCGAGCCCGCGCGCGAAGCGCTCGAGCGGGTCGGTCTCGTGGACCGCGCCGAGCGAAGCGCCTCCGCCTTGAGCCACGGCGAGCACCGACTGCTCGAACTCGCAATGGCGCTGGCTGCGCGGCCGCGCATGCTGCTGCTCGATGAGCCGATGGCCGGCCTCGGCCCGGAGGAATCCACGCGGATGGTCGGCATGTTGCAGGCGCTCAAACGCGAATACACGATCCTCCTGGTCGAGCACGACATGGAAGCCGTGTTTGCGTTGGCCGATCGCATTACCGTCCTGGTCTACGGCCGCGTCATCGCCTCCGGCACGCCCGACGCCATCCGCGCCAATCCAGAAGTGCGCGAAGCCTACCTCGGCGAGGACGAGGCGGAGGCCGCTTATGGCTGACGCGGTACTCGCAATCGACGGCGTCGAAACGGCCTACGGCTTGAGCCAGGTGCTGTTCGGTGTCTCTTTTTCCATCGCGCAAGGCGAGGTGGTGACCCTGATGGGCCGCAACGGCATGGGCAAGACGACCACCGTGCGCTCCATCATGGGTTTGACGCCGGCACGCGGCGGCACGATCCGTTTCGGCGGCCGCGACATTCGCGGGATGCCTGCCTACAAGATCGCCAAGCTCGGCATCGGGCTGGTGCCGGAAGGCCGGCAGATTTTTCCCAATCTCAGCGTCCGCGAAAACCTCGCCGCTACCGCGCTCGGCCGTGGCGACTGGACGCTGGAAACCGTCTACACGCTGTTTCCGCGGCTGCGCGAGCGAGAGGGCAGCATGGGCAATCAACTCTCCGGCGGCGAGCAGCAGATGCTGGCGATTGGCCGCGCGCTGATGACCAATCCAAGGCTGTTGATCCTGGACGAAGCCACCGAGGGCCTCGCGCCGCTGATCCGCGCAGAAATTTGGCGCTGTCTGGCCCGCTTGAAGACAACCGGGCTATCCATCCTCGTCATCGACAAGAATGTCGGCGCGCTGATGCGCGTCGCCGACCGCCATTTCCTCATCGAACGGGGACGCGTCGTGTGGTCGGGCGATTCACGCGAGCTTGCCGCGGCGCCCGACATACAGCATCGGTATCTAGGCGTGTAAAACTAACGGCAGCAGGCGACGACCTCTCCACATCGTCATGGCCGGGCTTGTCCCGGCCATCCACGTCTTTGTGGTTGCTTGATTTCTGTAGACGTGGATGCCCGCGACAAGCGCGGGCATGACAGCCAGAGTTTGCGGCCGCTGGCATAGATTGCAGTGTCGGCTTGATGCCGCGGGGTTCACCAAGTCGTGACGAAGTGTCGCAGCGGCGCTGATTTTACCGCATCGTCCGCAAAAACCACACGTTTAACACTTACGCGGAGGGTTATTAACCGCCTTCGTTCAGTTTATACCCAATCCAACAGTCGCTGGCTTTCTCACCACGGGGGCTTCTCACACTCGAACCGACGGAGGCGTCCCGGCATGGCGTTGAGCCTGTCACACCTCAATCGATCTGCTTTGACGCGCCATTTTGGCGTGCTTCTCCTGATCCTGGCCGCCGCGAGCTTCGGCGCGACCAGTACACACGCGCAATCGCGATCCGCACCGGCGCCTGGTCAACGGATGGAAATCGCCGTTATCGGCGATTCGGTTGCTCACGACCTTGCCCGCGGCATGGAAGATTTTTTCGCCGGCAAACCTCACATTCGCGTCGTGGACAAGACCAGGTTCGCCACCGGGCTGGTGCGCACGGATTATTACGACTGGAATAAAGTGGTGCGTGATTTCCTCCGCCGGCACCATCCCGCCGTTATTTTCGTTGTCATCGGCGGCAACGACCGGCAGACCATCCGCCGCCAAGGAAAGCGCTATGACCCCCTCACCAAATCATGGTTCGCCGAATATGACCGGTTGGTCGCGCATTTCATGGATGATCTCAAGCAGCACACACGCGGGAAAGTTTATTGGGTGGGCCTGCCGCCGGTGCGCTCGGAGAAGATGACGGCCGATTACCGGAAAATGAATCGTCTCTACAAGCGGGAAGCGGAACATCACGGCTTCCATTACGTCAGCATCTGGAAAAAATTTCTCGATGCAAGCGGCGAGTACTCCTCCTTCGGTGACAATTTGAACGGCGTGCGACGCCGTCTGCGCAGAGGCGACGGCGAGCACTTCACAAAAGACGGGCGGGCCGTCTTTGCGTCTTACGTCGCGCGCGCGGCCGGTTTGGCAGGAATCAGAAATCAGGCATCAGAGATCAGGAAATAGCAAGCGCGTTGCGCATCAGAAATCGAACTCTGGTGCCGAATCCTGAGCCTGATGTCCGCCTCCTGATATCCGATACATGGGAAAGCCATGCTGTTTCCGACGCCCGAATTCGCCATTTTCTTCTTCCTCATCTTCATTGCCGCGTGGGCGCTGCGGGCGCACCCCGAAGCACGCAAGGCGTTGCTGCTCGCCGCCAGCTATTTTTTCTATGGCTACTGGGATTGGCGCCTGACCGGCTTGCTCGCGGGCTCGTCAACGCTCAATTACCTCGCCGGCCTCGGCCTCGCGTCAACGAAAGACAAAGTCATCCGCAAGCGCATCATGTTGGCCGCCGTCGCCGCCAACCTCTGCGTGCTCGGCTTTTTCAAGTACTACAACTTTTTCATGGACAGCCTGACCGACTTGACGGTGGCGCTTGGCATTCAGCGCGACATGCCGTTTTTGGAGATCGTCCTGCCCATCGGCATTTCCTTTTTCACTTTTCACGGCATTTCTTACGTCGTCGACGTCTACCGCGGCCATACCAAGCCGGTGCGCTCGCCGATCGATATCTTTCTCTACATCTCCTTCTTTCCCCAGTTGGTCGCCGGGCCCATCTTGCGCGCGTCGCACTTCTTGCCGCAACTCACGAGGACGGCGTCGCTCAACCGCACGGCGGTCGTTTTCGGGTTCTTGCTTATACTCAACGGCATGCTGAAGAAGGTGGTGCTCGCCCATTACATCGCCATCGGCCTGGTAGATCCGGTCTTCGCCGATCCGACGCATGCATCCAGTATCGACCTTATCGCCGCTCATTATGCTTACGCGGTGCAGGTATATTGCGACTTCTCCGCCTATAGCGACATCGCAATCGGCACCGCGGCCCTGCTCGGCTATCGTTTCCGCAAGAACTTCGACCGGCCGCTCGGCGCCACATCGCTGGCCCAGCTCTGGCAGCGATGGCACATCTCGTTATCGACGTGGCTCCGCGATTATCTCTATCGGGCATTGCGCGGAGAAAAGCGCGAGACCGGCGCGCGCATGTACCGCAACATCTTTCTTACCATGCTGCTCGGCGGGCTGTGGCACGGCGCCAACTGGACCTTCGTCGTGTGGGGCGCGATCCATGGGATCGGGCTCTGCGCCGAACGTTTCATCAAGACGCGCTGGCACGCGTTCCGAACCGGACGCCGGCTGAGCATGGCGGGCGCAGCGGTTGTGGGTGAATACCCAGAGCAGCCGAAGGCGAACCGCTTCGCCACCTTCGTCGGCTGGCTGATCACCTTCCATCTGTTCACCCTATCTGCCATCTTTTTCCGCAGCCCGGATTTTGGCACCGCTGTGGACTATTTCATCACGATGTTCTCGTTCCAGGGCGGGCCGCATCTGCTGACGCCGTTCCTGCTCGCACTCACCGCCGGCTCCGTCGCGGTTCAGTTCCTGCGCGGCAACGGAATCGAACGGCTGGCCGAGAGCGCGCGCGATTTATCTCCGGTATGGATCGGGCTTCTGTTCGGCGTCGGGCTGCTGCTGATCGAGATGATTGGGCCGGAAGGCGTGGCGCCGTTCATTTACTTCCAGTTCTGACAGCTTCGAAGGGGATCAGGCCGCCTCCATGACTGATGAAGTTTTTTTCCCGCCGTATCGCAAGCGCGCCCGATTATGGGTTTCGCGCAGCCTGGAGCCGATCCGCCGGATCGGACGAAAGACCGCGACGAGCGATCCCGCGAGCATGGCCAACGTCCGTAACACCGCGGTGATTATGGTGATCGCCTTCGCCCTGTTC
>DASTWX010000212.1:0-3350 GCA_035765795.1 Pseudolabrys sp.
TTGCGCAGGATTTCCGCGCGTTCGCGCGGCTTGCGCTTGGCCCAGCCTTCGAAAGCCGCATCGGCGGCGTCGAGCGCGGCTTTCGCATCGTCGACGGTCGCGCTCGCCACCGAGGCGATGGTGCGCTCGGTCGCCGGGTCGATGACGTCAAAGCGGCTGTCGTCGGAAGATTTGCGCCACTTTCCGCCGATCCACAGATCGGTCGGTACGTTGGCGAGGAGGTTGTCGTACATCGTCTGGCCCTCGTCGTAGGGGGGGTTAGCGCCGAAGGCGCGTAACCCACCATCGAAATTGCCGCGCGCCTGTGGTGGGTTACGGCGCTACGCGCCTAACCCACCCTACGCTTCCAAGCTCCGCCGCACCGTCTCCGCAATCCGTTGCGGCGTCGGCAGCACAATGTCTTCCAGCGCATCCGCCGCCGGCAGCGGAATGTGCGGCGTGGTGATGCGCACGGGCGGACCGTCGAGGTCATAAAACGTCTCGTCGGCGGCGATCGAGACGATCTCGGCGCCCCAACCGCAAAGCCGCGGGTTTTCCTCGACCGTGAACAGCCGGTGCGTTTTTGCCAGCGAGCCCAGGATCGTCTGCGTGTCGAGCGGCACCAGCGAGCGCACGTCTACCACTTCACAATCGATGCCGTGCTCGACCTGAAGCCTTTCCGCCGCCTCCAGCGCACGCGGCACCATCAACGCAAGCGCCAGAATTGTCGCGTCCTTGCCGGGGCGAATAATCTTCGCGGTGCCGAGCGTGTCGACGATTTCCCCATCGGGCACCTCGCCTTTCGTCGCATAGAGCGACTTGTGCTCGAAGAAGATTACCGGGTCGGGATCGCGCACGGAGGCGGCCAGGAGGCCGATCACGTCCGTCGGATTCGATGGCGCGACCACTTTGAGGCCCGGGATCATCATGCACCAGTTTTCGACACTCTGGCTGTGCTGCGCGCCGAAGCGGGAGCCCGCGCCGTTGCCGGTGCGCACGACCAACGGGCATTTTAACTGCCCGTTCGACATGTAGCGGCTTTTGGGAATCTCGTTGGCGATGTAGTCGAAACAGACGGCGATGAAATCCGAGAACATGATCTCGGCGATCGGCTTCAGGCCCGTCATCGCGGCGCCCATGGCAGCGCCGAGAATGGCCTGCTCGGAGATCGGCGTGTCGCGCACCCGCAAGGGTCCGAACTGCTCGAACAGGCCGACCGTTGCCTTGAACACACCGCCGGCCTTCGCCACGTCCTCGCCGAGGAAGACAACGTCTTCATCACGCGCCATTTCCTGGGCGATGCCGCGGATTACGGCATCGCGGTAGGTCAATTCCGCCATGCCCAGCCTCCATCGGCGTACACATCGGTGGTGATGAGTTCGAGCGGCGGCATGGGCGCCGCTTTGCAAGCCTCGGTCGCATCGTCAACGATCTTGCGCACCTCGCCGTCGATCCCGGCAATCACGTCTTCTGCCACACCGAACTGCAACAACCGCTCGCGATAGATTTTGATCGGGTCTCTCTGCTTCCAACGATCAAGCTCACCTTCGGGACGATATTTGGCCGGATCAGCACGGGAGTGGCCGCTGTGCCGATACGTCAGACACTCGATCAAAGACGGCCCCTCGCCCGCACGCGCCTTTTCGAAAGCTTCACGCGCGGTCCGGTAAACGGCATCGGCGTCGTTGCCGTCAATAATGATGCGGTCGAGTCCATAGGAAGCTGCCCGATCGGCGGCCGGATGTGGCACCGCCGTAACATCGCCGATCGGCGTGTACTCCATGTAGAGATTGTTCTCGCAGACGAAAATCACCGGCAATTTCCATACCGAGGCGAAATTGAGCGCCTCATGGAAAGCGCCGATGTTCGTGGTGCCATCGCCGAAGAAGCAGACCGACACGTCTTTCGCGCCCTTGTATTGCGCGCGCCAAGCCGCCCCGCAGGCGATCGGCAGATGGGCGCCGATGATGGCGTAGGAGCCCATGACGCCGTGATCGACCGAGGTGAGATGCATCGAGCCGCCCTTGCCGCGCATCAGGCCGTTGTCGCGCTGCATCAACTCGCCGAGCACCTTCTCCACGGCAACGCCGCGGGCGAGCGTATGGGCATGCCCGCGGTAGGTGCAGAAGGAGAGATCGCCCGGTTGCATGGCGCCGGCAAAGCCCGCCGCCACCGCCTCCTGCCCGAGCGACAAATGGCTAGTACCCTTGACCAGGTTTTGCAGGAACAGGTCGTAGGCGCGCTGCTCCGCTTCGCGGATGATCACTTGGGTGCGGTAGAGGTCGAGCCGCTTCTGCTCGCCGATGTCGTCATTCAAGCCGGCAGCGGCGGCAGCCTGCGTCCGGTCCTTCATGGTAGCCATTGGATTTCCTCGGGAAACGGTCCTCTCGGGCGGTAAACGGGCAGACCATACCGCTTCGGCTCACATGGCCGCAACTATCCTAACTTCATTCCTGACATTCCGGATGACGCACACGCCCGCGCCCGAAATCAGCCGCACGCATGTTTCCCTGGATTCTCGGTCGCGCCCACTACTTTTCACGAGCCAGCGCGCTCTCATGCCACCGGCGCAGGACCAGGTGAGAGAGAGCCGATAATACCAAAAAGATCGCGATTCCAGTGACCGCCAGCAGAAGGAGCGCGGCGAACATGCGCGGGATGTTGAGCCGGTAGCCGGATTCGGCGATGCGGTAGGCGAGGCCAGAGCCGGCGCCCGCCGAGCCGGCCGCAATTTCCGCCACCACCGCCCCGATCAGCGACAGCCCGCCGGCGATGCGCAAGCCCGCCAGCATCTGCGGCAGCGCGGCCGGTAATTTCAGGTTCCACAGCACCTGCCAGCGCGAGGCTTTGTAGAGGTCGAACAGGGCGATCAAATTGTGGTCGATCGAAGCGAGCCCGAGCGTCGTATTGGCCAGGACCGGAAAGAACGCCACGATCCAAGCGCAGACGAGCACCGCAAGAGGTTGCGGCATATAGATCAGCAACAGCGGCGCGATCGCGACGATCGGCGTTACCTGCAACGTCACCGCATACGGGTAAAGCGAGTATTCGATCACCCGTGACTGGCTGAACAGAATCGCAAGGCCGATGCCGCCGACCGCTGCCAACAGAAAGCCCTCCAACGTGGTGACCAACGTCACCAGAAGCGAGTGCCAAAGCAGCGCCCTGTCCGCGATCAGCGTGTCGAGGACAAGGGCGGGCCGAGGCAACACGTAAGGCGGGATGTGGTTCAGCCGAACGACCAAGTCCCAGATCACGAGGCCGAGCGCGAGCACCAGGATCGGAAGGCCGAGGCGAAGAGCACGCTCGCTCATACGGCGCTCTCTGCCATGGCTTCACCCAATGCCTCCGACACCAGACGGCAATAGCGG